>NZ_JBSFNS010000062.1:0-46472 GCF_053587275.1 Amycolatopsis sp. NPDC003676 | reverse complement strand
ATCGAGGCACCCAGCCCCTCCCCCGCACCCCGATACGAAGCCGCCCTGCGGTTCGGGGGTGCTTGTCAAGGCATCTTTCCCGCCTTGACAAGCACCCCCGAACCGTCAGCACACTGAGGCTTCGGGGTGCCCCACGCAACCAAGACGGCAATGTCGCCGCCAGGCGACGAGCCGATCACCCACTCAACACCGAGCCACCCACCCGCTCAGCAACCAACTCCTCAAACCCAGGAAACTCCCCAGGCACCAAAGCCCGCACAACCCCAGCCCCAACCCCAGCCACGCCAGCACGCAAAACCCGAACAGTCACCAGATCCGCCCCACCGTCATGCCAATGCCGAACCCCAGCCGGAACCGTCAACACATCCCCGGCCTCGCACAACACCGCGTGCACCTCACGCCCGGCATGCAGATACCAAACCGCGGCCCCCCGAACGAAAAACCGATCCTCGACAGCGTCCCCAAGACGCTCGACAAGCCCCGGCTCCCCAGCCGGAACATCCACCGAGCAACCCCCGCCGACGCGAGACTCAACCAACCCCCGATACCGAGCCAGCACGTCCCCATCCGAGCCGCCTTCAACAACGGGGAACCGGGCGAACCCAGCCCCCACCCGCCCCAGCTCAGCGACGATCGCCCCAGTGTCCTCAGTCCGCAAAAGCACATGCCCAGGCTGATCGTCAGGCCACACGGTCAACAGCGTCATCGCCGCTCCCCTTTCCTTGAAAAGAAGCAACCGACGACGCACCCGAATGTTCCCGCCCGCAGCACCACCGGGCAGAAAGTGGCGCCCCTCACTCAGCGAGCCGCAAGCCTCAGACCTGCCGCTCACCCCGAATAGTCCGCCGCAGCCGAGGCACCCGCTCCGCCAGCGTCCGCTCCCCGCCCCGCTGTGTGGGCTCGTAATAGTCCCGCCCCACCAGCTCGTCCGGCGGATACTGCTGCGCCAGCACCCCCTCCGGCACGTTGTGCGGATACCGGTACCCCTGCGCGTTGCCCAGCTGCTTGGCCCCCGCGTAGTGCCCGTCCCGCAGATGCGGCGGCACAGTCCCGATCGCCCCCTTGCGAACGTCGCTCAACGCGGTGTCGATCGCAGTGACCACAGCATTCGACTTAGGCGCGGTAGCGAGATGGATCGTCGCCTGCGCCAACGCGAGCCGCCCCTCCGGCATCCCGATGAACTGCACCGCGTGCGCCGCCGCGACCGCCGCCTGCAACGCGGTCGGATCCGCCAGCCCGACATCCTCGCTCGCGTGCACCACCAACCGCCGCGCCAGGAACCGCGGGTCCTCCCCCGCCTCGATCATCCGCGCCAGGTAGTGCAACGCCGCGTCGACGTCCGACCCGCGGATCGACTTGATGAACGCACTGATCACGTCATAGTGCTGATCGCCGTCACGGTCATATCGAACTGCCGCCTTGTCCACAGTGGACTCGACAACGGCCAGATCGATCGTCTTGTTCTCCGTGGCGGACGCCGCGTCCGCAGCCGCCTCCAGCGCAGTCAGTGCGCGACGCGCATCCCCGCCGGCAAGCCGCACGAGGTGCGCCCGGGCTTCGTCAGTGAGCGTGAGTTCGCCGCCGAGCCCGCGCTCGTCGGTCAACGCGCGCTCCAGCACGGCGACGATGTCATCGTCGGTGAGCGGCCGGAGCTGCAGCACCAAGGACCTCGACAACAGCGGCGACACCACCGAGAACGACGGGTTTTCCGTGGTCGCCGCCACCAGCAGCACAGTCCGGTCTTCGACCGCGCCGAGCAGCGCGTCCTGCTGGGTCTTGGAGAACCGGTGCACCTCGTCGATGAACAGGACGGTGTTCTCGGTGTTGTACTGCCGGCGCCGCCGGGCCTCCTCGATGACGCCGCGCACCTCCTTGACGCCCGCCGACAGCGCGGACATCGCGACGAACCGGCGCCCGGTAGCGATGGACACCAGGTTCGCCAGCGTGGTCTTTCCGGTGCCGGGCGGGCCGTAGAGCAGCACGGACGCCGGGGCGGCCCCCTCGACCAGGCGGCGCAGCGGAGCCCCTTCCCGCAGCAGGTGCTGCTGGCCGACCACCTCGTCGAGCGTGCGCGGCCGCATCCGGACCGCGAGCGGCGACGTCGCCGGGTCGGCCTGCGGTTCGACCGGGTTCGCTCCGGTGGGTTCGGGCGGCGGCCCCGCGTCGGGGTTCACCGTGAAGAGTTCGTCCTGTGCCACGCTGACGACGGTAACCGACCACCCCGACAATCCCGCTCGCCCGGCCCCGCAGCGCCGCCGGAGGGGCAGACTGGGGCGATGGTCTCCTCGGTCGCGGTGTTGTCCGATATCCACGGCGTGCTGCCCGCCCTCGACGCGGTCCTCGCCGAACCCGACGTCCAAGCTGCCGATCTCGTCGTCCTCTGCGGCGACCTGGCCGCAGGCCCACTGCCCCGGCAGACCCTGGACCGGCTGGTTTCGCTAGGCGACCACGCGGTGTGGGTGCGCGGCAACGCGGACCGCGAGCTCGTCACGCTCGCGGCCGGCGGCCCCACGAAGATCCCGGACCCGATCGGCCCCTGGGCCGCGACCCAGCTACGGCCGGACCAGGTGGCGCTGCTAGCCGGATTGCCCTTGACGGTCACCCTGGAAATCGACGGCCTCGGCGAAGTGCTGTTCTGCCATGCCACTCCCCGCGACGACGAAGAAGTCGCGCTGGTAGACAGTCCGCTGTCGCGCTGGGCCGAAGTCCTGGACGGCGTCACAGCGGAAACGGTCGTATGCGGCCACACCCACATGCCGTTCCTGCGACTGGCCGACCGCTGCCGGATCGTGAACCCAGGCAGCGTCGGAATGCCTTACGGCACAACAGGTGCACACTGGGCGCGCCTAGGTCCCGGCGTCGAGTTGCGGCGCACCGCATATGACGCGGAGGCCGTGTGCCGCGAGCTGGCGGAAACGTCGGAGTACCCCGGAATTCAGGACTGGAACGACTATTTCGTACGGAATCCAGCGTCAGATGCCGAGGCACTGCGAGTATTCAGCCCACGCGCTCACGGAACGAGCGCCACATGATGACTGCGGCATAAGGCAGAAACTCGCGTCCACGACGCCACAGCCACGGCACCCCCTTCGCGACGAGCCAGCCAAAGTGCCCCGCCGCGCTTGGCTCCACTCCCCCGGAGCAAGTGAGACTCACCGGCTCCGGGACCGCGTAACCCGCTGCTGCGGCAAGGTCCGTGAAGCCCTGGGCGAGCAGACGGTGCCCCAGTTCAGACGGATGCAGGCGGTCGACGCTCCACACCGTGAGGTTGTAAGCACCAGGCAGGGCATCCAGGTCCAGGCAAGCTATGCCTTCAGTTTCCACCACCCGGTCGATCGCCTCGTTCAGTTCCGCTACGCGAGCGCTCAAGGCCCGCTTGAGCGAGGGCGGAAGCCGAAAAACCTTGCTGTGGTCGTGAAAACGCACCGGCAAGACGGTAGTTCCGACCGCGGTGAGCTCACGAACGATCGCAGTGAGGTCCGCCGCGATGTTGTCCGGGTTGAAGTCCGGACGGAGCGTGTCGTTCATGCCCACGACGACCAGCGCTACGTCCGGCTTGTGAGCAAGCGCAAGGGGAAGTTGTTCGGTGCGTACGCAGGCCATCCTCGCGCCGGTAAAAGACGGATTCAGGTAGCCGGCTTCGTCGATGCCGAGGGCCTGCGCGACCAAGGGCCCCACTCCGCGCCAGCCACCGCGATGGGGAAGCGGATCGCCGAGCCCCACGGCGGTCGAATCGCCGAGGATCGCCAAACGTTCGGCTTGACGGAGGGACGGGGTTCGTTCCGGAACTGGTTCTCGGGCTGCGGCTGGGGTGACTCCGACGCTGATCACGGTCACGACCAAGACCATCCGGCATCGAAACTCACCGCTGGTGATGGGAAGGTAACGCGGTATGGACGGCGGTGGGAACTTCCGGTACCCGGCGAGGACGAAGTCTGATTTAGGGCATTTGAGGCTTCACTGACAGCAACCCACGCCACCCCACCCAACAGCCACCGCTGCACCCAACGTTCGAGGCACCCAGCCCCTCCCCCGCACCCCGATACGAAGCGTCCCTGCGGTCTGGGGGTGCTTGTCAAGGCATCTTTCCCGCCTTGACAAGCACCCCCAGACCGTCAGCACAATCAAACTTCGGGGTGCCCCACGCAACCAAGGTTTCGGAAGGGGAACCCTCACGAACCATCGCTGACCGGGAAGGCAACCACCGGAGGAGAAGCCAGCGAGGCTCCCCACACGAAACACAGCCCGGAAGCTGTCCCGTTGTCGCCCTTCTCAAACCCCCTCCAGGATGAAAAGCTGCTCACCAGCCGGTCGCCCCCGCACCGGCTCGCACGATGACAACGTTGTCAGCCCTGGAGGTAGCGCACCCATGTGGTCGCAGAAGAGACGGGTAGCCGCGATCGCGGCAGCGAGCTTCGCAGTGGCCGGGCTGATGTCCAGCACAACCGGCAGCGCCACCGCAGCAACGACAGGAGCGGATCCGATCTCGCTGGTCAACCCGTTCGTCGGCACGCAGAACTTCGGCAACACCTTCCCCGGAGCCAGCGCGCCCTTCGGCATGGTCCAGGTCAGCCCCGACACCGGCGGCCAGGGCGGCTACGACTACCAGCAGAACTCGATCTACGGCTTCAGCCAGACCCACCTCTCCGGCGTCGGCTGCGGCGTGATGGGCGAACTGCCGGTCATGCCGACCACGGGAGCCGTCGACTCGGTCGACAAGAACTCCTACAAATCCGAGTACAGCCACGACGACGAGAAGGCCGAACCCGGCTACTACCGCGTCGGGCTGAAAAAGTACGGCGTCAACGCCGAGCTCACCGCCACCCCGCGCACCGGCTGGCAGCGCTACACCTTCCCGTCCACCGGCCAGGCCAACGTGCTTTTCAACACCGGCCAGGCGAACCAGTCCGTGAAGGATTCCGAGATCCACGTCGTCGGCGACCGGACCCTCGAGGGTCGCGTGCGCGCGGGCGGCTTCTGCGCCGGGCACGACGAGCACACCGTCTACTTCACCGCGACCTTCGACCGCCCGTTCGCCTCCTACGGCACCTGGCGCGGCACCACCCGCACCGCGGGCAGCCGCGATGCTGCGGGCACGGGCGGGAACGGCGCGTGGGTCAGCTTCGACGCGGCCACTGACCACGATGTCGTCCTCAAGGTGGGGCTCTCTTACACCGGTCTCGCCGGCGCGCGGGACAATCTCGCGAAAGAAACCAGCGACAGCTACGACTTCGACGCCACCCGCACCGCGTTGCGCAAGCAGTGGGCGGACCGGCTCGGCGCGATCAAGATCAGCGGCGGCACTACCGAACGTCAGACGGCGTTCTACACCTCGCTTTACCACGCGCAGCTGCACCCGAACCTGGCTGGCGACATCAGCGGCGACTACGCCGGTTTCGACGGCAAGGTCCACCGCGCCAACGGTTACACGCCGTATCAGAACTTCTCCCTTTGGGACACTTATCGCCCGCAGAACCAGCTCCTCGAGATGCTGGAACCGCAGGTCGCCCGGGATGTCGCGCTGTCCGTGCTGTCGATCGGCCGCGACGGCGGCTGGCTGCCGAGATGGGCGCTGGCGGGCAGTGAAACGAACATCATGACCGGCGACCCCGTCACGCCGTTCCTCGTCGAGGCCTGGTCGAAGGGCTTGCTGGCCGGGCACGAGGAGGAGGCGTACGGGCTGCTCAAGAAGAACGCTACGAGCACGCCGCCCGCCGATTCGCCGTACAACGGGCGCTCCGGGGTGAATTACTACAACGACCGCGGCTACATCCCAAGCGGCCTCGCCCTCGGCAAGGATTGCGCGGCCAAAGGCGGCGACAACGACTGCGAGCATCCGACCTCGGCGACCATGGAGTACTCCGCCGCCGACGCCGCGCTCGCGTTGATGGCCAAGGGTTTGGGCCACCAGTCCGACGCGCGCACGTTCGCCGACCGGGGCCAGTGGTACCGCAACGTCTGGAACGCCGCCGACAAGCAGTTCCGGCCGCGCACCACCGACGGCACCTGGCTCACGCCGTACAACCCGGTCGACGCCGACCACCAGTTCCACGAGGGCGGCGCCTACCAGTACCAGTGGCTCGTCCCGCAGGATCCGGCCGGGCTCACCTCGCTGATGGGCGGCAAGCAGGCGACCGAAAAGCGGCTCGACTCCTTCTTCGCCTACGACAACCTGCTCAAGGACCCGGCGGGCACCGCGCGCAAGGATTGGATCGCCAGCCCGTACGACTACTACGCCAAGGCCACCTACAACCCCAACAACGAACCCGACCTGCTCTCCCCCTACATGTACAACTGGGTCGGCGCGCCGGCGAAGACCGCGACCGTCGTCCGCGCGGCGATGACGTTGTTCACCACCGGCCCGGACGGCATGACCGGCAACGACGACCTCGGCACGATGTCCGCCTGGTACGTCTTCTCCTCGCTCGGCCTGTACCCGACGATGAGCGGCGCGAACTTCCTCGCCGTGTCCAGTCCGCAGTTCGAATCGGCGACTGTCCGGATCGGACAGTACGAGGGCAAGCAAGGCGGGACGCTCACCGTCACCGCGCCCAGCGCGAGCGACGCGAACCGTTACGTGCAAAGCGTTTCGCTCAACGGCCGGGACGTCCGGCAGACCTGGCTCGACTGGTCCGCCGTCGCGCACGGCGGCCAGCTCGCCTACCAAGTCGGTGCGAATCCGTCGAACTGGGGCACGCAGCCGGGCACGGAACCGCCGTCGGTGAACAAGGCGACCGGCGATCTTCGTCGACATGTTGATGCGACGTTGCGGCCGAGTTCCGTTGTGCTGCCGCAGCAATCCTCGGCGCAGACTGTCCACTTGAACCTGGACGTCCTCGGTCAGAACCCTGGAGCGCAACCGGTCTTCGTGACGTCGACGGCACCGTCCGGCTGGCGAGTGCAGACCGAACCGCTGCAGCTGTTGTGGTCCTTCCAGTTGCCGACGCAGAAGACCGCGCCGGTCACGGTGACCATTCCGACGAACACGCCAGTCGGCACGTATTCGGTGCAGCTCAGGGCATCCGGGCCGGGGGCGAACACCATAACGCGCACCGCGAGCATCGAGGTCCGAGAACCGACAGTGTGCGCGACGACGTCCGGAACCCAGTGCGCGGTCGACCTCAGCCACGACCGCAACCATGACGGCACGGCGACGGTCGCAGCGTCCACCGAGGGCAACTTCGACGGCAGCGGCTGGAGTTACGACGCCGACCTGATGCCGCCAGCTGGCCCCTTTGTCCACAATGGAGTCACCTACGCAGCACCCGATCCCACGAGCACCGCGGCGAACTTCGTGGAAGCACGCGGGCAATCGCTGCTGCTGCCCGCCGGAAAGCATCAGGCGGTCCAGCTGATCGGCTCGTCGCACAACGGCCCGGTCTCCACCTCGCTGACCGTGCACTACAACGACGGATCCAGCGCGGATCTCCCGGTGACGTTCGGCGACTGGGCCGGGTCGACGCCGTCCGGCACGACCGTCGTGCTCGACATGCCGCACCGGATCAAGGCGGGCAGCGGTGTCGACGGCCCGCCGGTGCGGCTGTTCGGCATCTCCTCCACAGTGGACGGCGCCAAGACCGTCCAGTCGGTGAGCCTGCCGAACGACCCGCGGGTCCAGCTCTACGCGATCACTCTCGCGTAGAGTCCGGCCGGGTTCGCCGGATCCCTCCCCTTCGTCCGGCGAACCCGGCCATCCCCAGTTCCCCCAAGTCTCAGGCGGCCGCGGGCACTGCCGCAACCCGGCCCATCGCCTCGGCGTAGCAGGCCTCGAAAGAGTCCAAAGAGGACTCCAGCGCGTGCCCGGCGATCATCTTGCCGCTCGCCGCCCCCATCCGCGCCAGCGTCGCCGGGTCGGCGATCACCGCGTGCAGCCGCTCGGCCAGCTCCCCCACGTTGCCCGGCTCGAAAAGCCAGCCGTTGTATCCCGGACGGCACAGGTGCGGCAACGCCATCGCGTCCGCGACCACCACCGGTTTCCCGGCCGCCATCGCCTCCATCGTCGCGAGGCTCTGCAATTCGGCGATCCCTGGCATGCAGAAGAGATCCGCCGCCGCGTACGCGTCCAGCAAGTCCTCTTCGGACACAAACCCGCGGAACCGCACCCGGTCGGCGATCCCGAGCTCGCTCGCCAGCTTTTCCCAGTCGGCCCGGCACGAACCGTCGCCGACGATCTCCGCCCGCAGTCCAGGCAGCAGCGCGACCGCGCGCAACAGCTGGTCGACGCGCTTCTCCTCGTCAAGCCGTCCGACGAACAACACCGTCGGATCGTCGGACGTCCGCGAAACCTTGCGCAACCGGTAGCGGTCGATGTCGATGCCGCACGAAACCGGGATCGCCCGCTCCGGGAAACCGTTGTCGTGCAACAGTTCCACCGCACGCGGCGTCGGCGCCGTCACCACGCGGGCTGACGAGAACACTCGCGTCAGATCCCGCCAAGCCCACCGCGCAGCCGCGCCGCGCAGCCACATCGGCACCCGCACATGACCGAACAGGTTCTCCGGCATGAAGTGGTTCGTCGCCACCGCCGGAATGCCCATCGCGGCGGCGTGCTTCAGGACGTACCTGCCGACCACGAAATGCGCCTGGACGTGCACGAGGTCGGGCTGCAGCTCCTCCAGCAGTGCAGCGACGTCCTTGCTCACTTCCCAGGGCAGGCCGATCCGGAAGGTCCGGTGGAACGGGGTGCGATGCGACCGGACCCGGTGCACCACGACGTCGCCGTCTCTTTCGGTGCTCGCCGGGCCGTTCGGGTCGACGCTGATCACGTGGACCTCGTGCCCCCGGCCGGCGAGCCCGGCGGACAGCCGGTACGCGAACTGCGCGGCGCCGTTGACGTCCGGCGGATAGGTTTCGGCGGCGACCACGATGCGCAAAGCCCGGTCGTCGTTCACAGGGTGCTCCGATCTGGTGGAATGGACAGGAGAAGAGCTGCTGCGGCTCAGCACCGCGACGCCGCCGACCGCCAGGACCGCCGCGGTCAGCGCGACCGCGGTCGCCGTGGCGTCGAGGTGGGTGGCTTCGCCGAGCACTCCGGCGCCGAGACCCACCGCGACCAGCGGATCCACGACGGTCAGGCACGCGACGGCGAGGTGCGGCGGACCGCATCGGTAGGACAGCTGCACGAGCCAGCCGCCGGCCAGCAGCGCCGTCACCATCGCGGCGACCGACACAGCGGTGCTGAAGTCGACCGTGCCCTCTTGCACTTCGAGGGAAACCGCTCGCATCAACACCGAAACGAAGCCGTAGGCAGCGCCGCCGGCCGCGCCGAAACACAGCCCGCGGATCGACGGACGCGAAGAAATCGCGCCGATCAAAGTCAGCAGCGCCACGCCCCCCAGCACCAGCAGTGCCGCGCGCGTTTGCGCGTCGGCACCGACCGCGGTGCTCGTGGTGCTGCCAGCGGCGACGGTGACGAACGTCCCGACGCCGAGCATGGTGACCGCGACCGCGGGCAGATCCCGCCGTCGTCGGTCGAGAATCGCAGTAATCGCAACGGCTATCACCCCGACCGGCTGCACGACGGTCAGCGGGGCCATCCCCAATGCGACCGCGTGCACGCCTGCCCCCGAACCGAGCAGGGCGAGCCCGCCGAGCCAGCGCGGCGCCCGGATCAGCTCCCCGATCCGCGGCCGGCCGGACAGCCCGGTGACCACACCGTGCTGCAGAAGTGCGCCGGTGGAAAAGAAAACCGCGCCGAGCACGGCGAGTGCGATGGCAAGGATCGTCATGCGGCCACCTCGGATCGGGCCATCGCGGTGACGGCGAAAAGCTGTGCGTAGAGCAGGGCGTACAGCACGCGTTCAAACAGCCCGAGGAACTCGGGCACGGACTGCTCCAGCAAGGGCGCGTGGGCCAGCAGAAAGGCGAGCGAAGCGGCACCGGACGCCAGGGAAAGCCAGCGCACCGCCTTCGCTTCCGGCCGCCGGCGCGCCAGCAACCATCCCGCCAGCGGCAGGCACACGAACATCGCCGCGCCCGCATACCGGTGCACCGCACCGGAAAACGACGTTTCGACGCCGTTCGGATCGGTCGGAAAGAACGTCGCGATGACCAATCCGGCCGCCCACAACGCGATCAGCACCGATTCCCAGCTGCGTTTCGGCAACCCCTGCCTCAGCAGCGCGTGCCGGACCGCCAGCGACGCGCCGGCCAGCCCGAGCGAAGCCGCCGCCAGCAGCACCGCACCGCCGGGCGGGAAGACGTAGTCGCTGATCACGTCGCGGACCGGGTCGATCGTGCCCGCCACCACGTGCAACAGGAGGATCGGCACCAGCGAAAAAGCCAAGGCCGCGGCGGCGATGACCGGCGCCGTCGCCCTGGCCTTCCGCGTTATGAGGGTCACAGCAATCAGCATGCTGGCGGCTCTGACGGCTCGGCATCGGGGAACACCCTGAGATGCACCCCTGGAATCCGTAGCGGGTCCCGGGGCTTTCTGTGCCGGAGCGGACCGGACGCGCGCCTCCGGTTCGCCGTCGGCAAGGCTGGGCGAAATGCCTCACGGCGAGCTGAATAGGACGTTATACACCAGCCGGAACACCGGCATTTCAGACTGTCCTTTGTGGACTGACCGGGTCCCTCACCCGGGTGGATGTCGACCTTGCCGGGTGAGGCCGCTGTGCGCCGCCCCCGCCCTGCTGACAGCGCGAAACCGCGTGGTGGCTCGGTGCGGTCGCCGGGCGGGCTGCGGTTGCCGCCGAATGGGTGGCGTGTTCAGATCCCGGCGAACCCAGCCGAAGGAGCGCAATTCCCATGCAGAGGGCACTCGTCAAGGCGGTCGTCGGGGCCGCAGCCGTCATCGCGCTGGTCAGCGCGTGCGGGTCGGGCGGATCGAACGACTCGTCCGGATCCGGTGCGTCCGGGCAGAACACCGCGCAGTCCAGCGGAGCCGCACAGCCCAGCGGAGCCGCCCAGTCCGGCGAGAACGGGCAGAACGGCGCCTCCGGCCAGAACGGAGCCCCCGGGCAGAACGGCGGCCCGGCCGCGCAGGCGGTCACCGCGGCGATCCAGCAGGCCTCGCAGGCCTCGCCGATCAAGTTCGAGCCGGAGAAGGCGGAACTGACCAGCCAGGCCAAGGAAGGCCTCGCCGCGATCGCGAAAGCCATGCAGGGCAATGATGTCAAGCTGAAGGTCGAGACCCACGCCGGTTACCCGGACGCGGAAAAGGCGAAGAAGCTTTCCGAAGAGCGCGCGCAGGCGATTTCGACCGCGCTCGAGGGCGACGGCGTCGCCAAGGACCGCGTGCAGGCCGAGCCGAGCGGCAGCGAAAAGGCCCAGGGCGAACAGGCGTTGGACACGCAGCTTACTGTCGCTTCGTGACCCGAGCCCCGTCCCCCCGCCGGCATTACCTGGTCGGGCCGAGCGGTTATCCGAACTTCGGCGACGAGCTGATCGCCGCTGCCTGGATCCGCCGCTTGGCCCGCACCGAACCGGACGCCGAAGTCTGGCTCGACACGCATTCGCCGGGACCGGCCCAGCATTTGTTCGGCGACCTGCATCCGCGGTTGCGCTGCACAGACACGTTGTGGCGGCTCTGCGGCGAAGCGCCGTCGGACGATCCGTGGGAAGTCGCGTCCTGGGTACAAGCCGCGGTGCACGATCCCGGTCGTGCACCGCGCTGGGACGCGGGGATCGAACTGCTCGGCCGGCTCGACGTCGTGCATCTGATCGGCGGCGGCTATATCAACGCGCTGTGGCCCCGGCACCTGGGACTGGTCGCCGGAGCCGCTGCCGCGGCACAGCGTTCTCATGCTCGCTCCGCGATGACCGGACAGGGCTTCGTCCCGTTTTCTCCGGGCGCGGCCGGTTTGTTGCGAGCGCTCGCCGAGCGGTTCGACGTCGTCGACGTCCGCGACGATCCGTCCGCCGAACTCCTGCACGGGGTCGCGGGCGTCGAGCGGACTTGCGACGACGTCTTTCTCGACCCGCATCCGCCGACGACGCCTACCTCGCGGGAGTTCGTCCTGTGCGTGCAGTCGGACATCGGCGCCGAGCGGCCGTCCGTACTCGCGGCGCAGGTGCTCGACCTCGTGCGCGCGTGGCGGCTGCCGCCGGGCGAACTCGCTGTGGTGGAAGGGATTCCTCGCGTCGACCGCGAGGTTTTCGCGTTGCTGGAACACGAACTTCCCGGCGCGGAGTTCCACCCGTTCCGCGACGTGTGGCACCGCGGCCTTCCGCTCGCCGCGGGTCAGACGTGGATCTCCAGCCGTTTCCACCTCCACCTGGTCGCCGCCGCGGCGGGTGCGACCGGCGTGGCGATCGACGTTTCGCCGGAGTACTACACCACGAAACACCGGAGCCTGATCGACCTCGGTTCCGGCTGGACGCTCACGCCCGCCGGTGCCGAGAAGCCGCCGGAACGTCCTTCCGGCACTGGGTTTCCGGCACACGTGCTGCACCACTGCGCGAACCTGAAACGCTCGGTCGCCGAAGCCGTCTATGGTCCGGAACTGCCCAAAACCCGCACCCGGTGGCCACGGCTCAGTTGAGCGCGCCGCGGCTCTGATCGGCCAGCGCCCCGAGCCCGATGCACAACGCGCCCGCCACGAACAGCAGCGAAACACCCCAGGTCGCGTGCGTCGCGGACGCTTCCACGATCGCCAGCGCGGCCAGCGGCGCGAGCCCGCCGGACACCGCTCCCCCGACCTCGCGTCCGGTGCCGAGACCGGTCGAGCGGACCTCGGCCGGGAACTGCTTGGCCAGGAACGCGCCCTGCGCCGACAGCATCGCCGGGACCACGATGCCGGTCGCCAGCACGAGGCCGAGCCAGATGAACCAGCTCGTGCCGGTGTCGAGCAGCCAGAAGAACGGGAACGCCAGCAATCCCGTCGCGACCGCACCGGCGACCACGACCTTCTTCGCGCCGATCCGGTCGCTGATCCATCCGGCGATCGGCACCGTGACGATCGCCATCCCGCTCGCGATGCTGATCCCCAGCGCGCCGATATTCGCTGGTACACCACGGAAATTCGTCAGATAGGCGAGCGAGAAAGTCTTGAACACGTAGCTGACGCCGTTGTAGCCGATGGTGATCACCATGACCACCGTCAGCGCGCGCCAGTCGCTGCGGAACAGCTTGACCAGCGGCCGGTTCGCCCAGCCGCGCGGCCGGTTTCGCTTGGTGCGCACCAGGTTCTCGAACTCCGGCGTCTCCGGCACCCGGCGGCGCACCCACAGTCCGACGCCGACGAGCAGGAAGCTGGCCAGGAACGGGATCCGCCAGCCGAATCCGTGCAGGAATTCTTTGTCCAAAGTGGTCAGTCCGGCGACGGCGAGCGAGGAAACCAGCAACCCGACGTTCACGCCCAGCGCGGGCCACGAACCTTGCCGCCCGCGTTTACGCGGGTCAGCGTGCTCGTACGCGACCGCGATCGCGCCGCCGAATTCCGCGCCGGCGCCCAGTCCTTGCAACAGCCGCAGCACGACGAGCAGCACCGGCGCGAGAAGTCCGGCGCTCGCGTAACTGGGCAACAATCCAATCCCTGCCGAGGAAACGCCCATCAGTACGAACGTCCACGACAGCACCTTCTTGCGCCCGATCCGGTCGCCGAGCGCGCCGAAGACAATGCCGCCGATCGGCCGGGCCAGGAACCCGACGGCGAAAGTCGCGACCGAGGCCATGGTCGCCGCGGCGTCGTTGCCGGGCGGGAAGAAGACGTGGCCGAACACCAGCGCGGCCATCGAGGCGTAGAGGTAGAAATCGAACCATTCGAGCGCGGAGCCGACGACCACCGCCACCCCGACTCCGCGCGGGGCTTTCCGGGCCGTTCCGACGCTGTCGTCCACAACACTGGGCATGGTCCTGCTCTCCGGAACTGGGGCACAGGCAAGCGGAAGCCAGCCGGCGCGCGCCGTTGCGTGCGTATTTGGGAACGCTTGATGCGTATATCCGGATGCTAAGAGACCGCGAACACACCGGTCAAGGGGCAAGGCCGGGTCTCGTGCGTGTTGATCACGGTTCTCACCGCGATAGGCACGCACGAGCAATCAGCCCTGGCGCGCGGCTTCCCAGCGCTTCACGACCGCCGCCGTGATGTCGCCCAGCGCGTCGCCGATCTCGGGCAGTCGTTCGGAAATCCGCGTGGTCGGGCCCGCGACCGCGATGGCCGCGACGACCTCTCCGTCGACCAGGATCGGCCGCGCGGCCGCGCTCACGTCGGGCAGCGTTTCGCCGCGGTTGAGCGCGACGCCCTTGGCGCGGACGGTGTCGAGTTCGTCCATCGCCGCCCGCACCCGCTCGGCATCCGGGAGCACCGACTTCAGGTACGCCTCGCGCCGGCGCGCCGACCAGTACGCGAGGAAGATCTTGCCCGCGCTCGGGGGGTACAGCGGCCGCCGGGTGCGCAGCGGCGCGGAGTAGCGGATCGGCTGCTCGGACTCGACCGCATCCACGTAGATGAGCGAATCCCCGACCGCGGCGCCGAGCATCACCGTCTCGCCGAACCGGCGGCGCAGCTCCTCCAGCGCGGGCCGGGCCGCGGTCGCGATGCCGGGCAGGCCGCCGGTGAGCAGGTTCCCCAGCGCGGGGCCGAGCTCATAGGCGCCGTCGGCCTCGATCAGGTAGCCGGTCGACACCAGCCCTTTGACCAGGCCGAACACCGAGGATTTCGGCGCGTCGAGAGCCACCGACAGCTCGTGCAGCCGCATCCCGGGCTGCCGCGCGACGCACTCCAGGATGCTCGTGACGCGCCCGACCGTCCGGTGGGCCTTGGCGGTCGACTCGGTCATGACGGACTCCCCTGCGTTCGTACATACGAACCCTATCGCGACAGCCACCCTGGCAGCGCTTGACCCGAAGCGCGCGTCGCCTTACGTTGGACGTATATCCGAACTCGGCGTTCTTATATGCGCATGATGGAGAGCAGCACTGTGGACTTCCAGCTGACCCAAGACCAGGAGGACATCCGGCGCGCCGTGCGCGAGCTGGCCGCCCGGTTCCCCGACGAGTACTGGGCGGAACGCGACGAGCGCGCCGAGTTCCCGCGCGAGTTCTACGACGCGTTCGCCTCCGCGGGCTGGCTCGGCATGGCGATTCCGGAGCAGTACGGCGGCGGCGGGCTCGGCATCCTCGAAGCCGCGCTGCTGCTGGAAGAAGTGGCCGCGTCCGGGGCCGGGATGAACGGGTGCAGCACGATGCACCTGACGATCTTCGGGCTGAACACGATCGTCAAGCACGGCAGCGAGGAAATGCGCCAGGAGATCCTGCCCGGCGCGGTCGACGGTTCGCTGCACGTCTGCTTCGGCGTGACCGAGCCGGACGCGGGCACCGACACCACGCGCATCTCCACGTTTGCCCGCCGCGACGGCGATTCCTACGTCGTGAACGGCCGGAAAGTCTGGATCACCAAGGCGGGCCAGTCGCAGAAGATGGTGCTGATCGCCCGCACGACGCCGCGCGAAGAGGTGGAGAAGCCGACCGACGGCATGTCGCTGTTCGTCGTGGACATCGAGTCCGACGCGGTGCAGCTGCGCGCGATCCCCAAGCTCGGCCGCAACGCGGTGTCGTCCTACGAAGTGCTGATCGACGGCCTGCGAGTGCCGGAATCGGCACGCGTCGGCGAGGAGGGCAAGGGCTTCCGGTACCTGCTCGACGGCCTCAACCCGGAACGCATCCTGCTCGCCCACGAAGCGCTCGGCATCGGCCGCGCGGCGTTGCGGCGCGCGGTCCGGTACGCCGGGGAGCGACACGTGTTCGGCCGTCCGATCGGGCAGAACCAGGGGCTGGCGTTCCCGCTGGCGGAGGCCGCGACCCGGCTCGACGCGGCGGAACTGATGGCGCGCAACGCCGCTTGGCGCTACGACAACGGCCTGCCGGCCGGCAAGGAGGCGAACATGGCGAAGTGGCTGTGCGCGGACGCCGGGTTCCAGGCCGCCGACCAAGCGATCCAGACCCACGGCGGGATGGGGTACGCGCGGGAGTACCACGTGGAGCGCTACTTCCGGGAGGCGCGGCTGCTGCGGCTCGCGCCGATCAGCCAGGAAATGGTGCTGAACTACGTGTCGCAGCACGTGCTCGGGCTGCCGAGGTCGTACTGATGGGCGCGCTCGACGGGCTGCGGGTGCTGGACCTGTCGCGGGTGCTGGCCGGGCCGTACTGCACGCAGATGCTGGCCGACCACGGGGCCGAGGTGATCAAGGTCGAATCGCCCGCCGGAGACGAGACGCGCGGCTGGGGTCCGCCGTTTCTCTCCGAAGGCACCAGCGCCTATTACGCGAACCTCAACCGGGGCAAGAAGAACATCGTCCTCGATCTGTCCGGTTCGGACGGTCGTTCGTTGCTAGGCACCCTGCTCGCGGGCGCGGACGTCGTGGTGGAGAACTTCAAGGCGGGCACGCTCGCGCGGTGGGGCTGGCCGGACGAAACGATCCGGGCGGAGTATCCGGCGCTGATCCATTGCCGCATCACGGGTTTCGGCGCCGACGGGCCGCTCGGCGGACTGCCCGGGTACGACGCGGTGCTGCAGGCGTACGGCGGGTTGATGAGCGTGAACGGCGAGGCCGACGGGCCGCCGTTGCGGATCGGGGTGCCTGTTGTCGACGTGGTGACCGGGGTGCTCGGGTTCTCCGGGATCCTGCTGGCGCTGCACGAGCGGGAACGGTCCGGGCTTGGGCAACTGGTGGATTGTTCTTTGCTGGACACGGTGATCAGCTTGCTGCATCCGCATTCCGCGGCGTGGCTCGCGGACGGTGCGGTGCCGCGGCGGACTGGTTCGGCGCATCCGTCGATCGCGCCGTACGAGACCTTCTCGACGGCGGACGGGCCTTTCTTTGTCGGAGCGGGGAATAACCGGCAGTTCGCGGCGCTGGTCGACGTGCTCGGTGCGCCTGGGCTGGCGTCTGATCCGCGGTTTGCTTCGAATGCCGATCGGGTCAGCAATGTGGGTGCGTTGCGTGATGAACTGCGTGTCTTGATTGGACAGTACAAACGGGACGCCTTGGCCGAGTTGTTGCTGGCGAAGGGAGTTCCGGCTTCTCCGGTGCACGATATCGCGGAGGCGATGAACGCTCCGCAGGTGCGGCACCGGGAAATGGTGGTCGAGCGGGACGGGTATCGCGGGGTCGGGGTGCCGGTGAAGCTCGGCCGGACGCCTGGGTGCGCCGCCGAATCGCCTCGGCCGCCAGGGGCGGATACCCGGGAAGTGCTGGCGGCGGCGGGGTTGCCTGCCGAGGAGGTGGAGGGGGCGTTGGCGAAGGGGGCGGCGTATACCGGGCTTTCGCAGGTGGCTCGTGAGTGCTGATCACGGTTCTGACCGGGATCAGCACTCACGACACCCTCACCGCCAGGGACGGACCGGCGTGCCGCGCCACCGGGTGCGCGGCGGAACGGTCTCCCCCGCCATCACCAGCGAACCCGAACCGACCGTCGCGCCGTCGGAAACCCCGCTGCCCGGCAGCTGGAAGGCGCGCGGGCCGAGTGTCGCGCCGGGGCCGAGGCGGACTGGGTCCAAGCGCATGACCCGGTCGTGGAACAGGTGCGTTTGCAGCACGCAGCCGCGGTTCACCACCGCACCGTCGCCGAGGCGGATGAGGTCCGTTTCCGGCAGCCAGTAGCTCTCGCACCAGACGCCGCGGCCGATGCGGGCGCCGAGGGTCCGCAGCCACCAGTTCAGCACCGGCGTGCCGAGGAACGAACCGGCGAACCACGGCACCGCGAGCGTCTCGACGAACGTGTCGTACAGCTCGTTCCGCCACACGAACGCGCTCCACAACGGATGCCGTCCCGGGCGGAATCGGCCGACCAGCGTCCATTTCATCAACGTCGTCAGCAGCGCGGCGAAGAGACCGGCCGCGACGAACACCGCGGGGGCGATGGCGGCGGCGACCCAGAAGCCGCCCGCGATGTCCACTCCGGCCAGCACCGTCGACACGGCGAGTCCGAGCAGGCCCGCGATCAGCAGCGGCGCGATCCGGCAGGACTCGACCAGCGCGCGGGCCAGCTTCAACCGGCGCGGCGGTGCGAAAGTGCGGGCAGGATCGACCGCGTCCGCAGTGCGCCGCAGCTCCAACGCGGGCCGACCGAGCCAGGACGTGCCGTCGGGAACCTCTGCCGGGGTATCGGACAGGACGCCGACGAGCGAGCCTGAGCCGAGTGTGCGGTCCGGGCCGACCACCGCCGAGTTGCCGACAAACGCGCGTTCCCCGACCTCGGAAACGCCCAGCCGGACCCAGCCGCGGTCGAGTTCGTACGGTGCGGCGAGGACGTCGTCGGCGAGGAAAGCGCCGTCCCGCACCCGAAGCAGCGACGGCAGACTGAGCACAGTGGACAGTTCGACGCCACGGCCGATCCGCGCGCCCAGCAGCCGCATCCAGACCGGAGTCGCCAGCGCGGCGTAGAGCGGGAACAGCTGCCGCCGGGCGATTTCCAGCAGTTCGTGCACGAACCAGGCCGCCCAGCCCGCGCGGCTCAGCACCGGATAGGTTCCCGGCCGCACGGCCAGGCTGGCCAGCCGCACCAGCAGGACGATCGTCAAGGCGTACAAGACGATTCCGGCGAACACGAGCAGCGGCGTCCACGGCAAGATCGCGAGCGCGGCAGTGCGCGGGTCGTCCGCCGCCGGGATGAGCAGCAGCGCGACCACGATCAGCGGAATCGCGGTGACGAACATGAACAGCGACCGCAGCGTCCCGCCCAGAGCGAACGCCAGCGAATACCGCTTCGCGCGCGGTGCCGCCACAGTCGGCCGCGACGGACGTTCCCCGGACGGTCCGGCCGGGGAACCGCCCCAGACCGCGCCGTCCGGCACGCGGGTGTCGAGCGTCGAGCCCGGCAGCAGCACCGATCCGGCACCGAGATCCGTACCCGGCAGCAGCGTGCTGCGGCCGCCGACCCGGGCACCGGCACCGACTCGGACGCGGCCGATCCGCAGCACCGAACCGTCCAGCCACCACCCGGCCAGGTCCGCTTCGGGCTCGACGGCGCATCCGTCGCCGAAGTCGGCGAGACCGCCCACCGGCGGCGGCGAATGCAGGTCCACGCCCCGGCCGACGCAGTTGCCGAGCAGCCGGGCATAAGGCGCGGCGAGTGGCGTCCCGGCGACTCCTGGCGGACCGACCACGGCAGCGAACCGTTCGGCGGTCCACAGTCGCATGTGGACAATGCCGCCGCGCCGGTACTCCCCTGGCGCGAGCTTTCCGCGCAGCAACCGTACCCCGCCCGCCGCGAGCAGCATCCGGCCTGGCGGGCTCAGCAGCACGAGCCACGCCGGGATGAGGATCCACCACGACATCCGCGGCAGCCACTGCAACGGCAGCACCAAAGCGACGAGCGAGCCGAGCAGCGAAACCGAAAGCAGCCACCGCATTCCGGACAAGGCCAGCAGAACCAGTTGGACCCCGGCCTGCCACCAGCCACTGCCCCGAACGGCGGGCACCTGCGGCTCTTCCGCCGCGACAGTTTCGACCGGCTCTCCGGCGAGACGTTCGTACAGCTCGCGCGGCGTCGGGCAGGAGTACACATCGGACACTGCCGCCGTCGGATACCGTTCGCGCAGCACGGAAACGAGCCGCGCGGCCGTCACGCTCGAGCCGCCGAGGTCGAAGAAGTCGTCGTCCGGCCCGGCCGTGGTCCCGAGGTGTTCGCTCCACACCTGCAACAGCCACGCCAGCTTCGGATCGGACGGCACCACGGGCGCGGCGGTCGACTCCTCCAGCGGCCACGGCAGCGCGTCGCGGTCGAGCTTGCCCGACGCGCGCACCGGCAGATCCGGCACCAACGCCAGCCGTGGTACCAAAGCCGCTGGAAGCCGGTCCCGCAGAAGACTGCGCGCGGCAGTGCGATCGAGGCTCTCGCCTTCCGGCACCACGTAACCGACGAGCACCTGCGCGCCGCTGTCCGTGCGCCGCACCACGGTCGCCGCCGCGGCGACGCCCGGCAAGGCACGCAGCGCGGCGTCGATCTCGCCCAGTTCGACGCGCCGTCCGCCGATCTTGACCTGACCGTCCGCGCGGCCGACGAACTCCAAGCCCTCCGGCACCGCGCGCACCAGGTCCCCGCTGCGGTACGCGCGACTCCAGCCGAGACCCGGGAGCGGCACGAACTTCTGCGCGTCCTTGGCCGCGTCGAGGTACCGGGCGAGGCCGACGCCGCCGATCACCAGTTCGCCGCTGCGGCCCCACGGCACCGGGATGCCCGCCGGGTCCTCCGGGTCGACGACCGCGAGTTCCCAGCCGTCGAGCGGCAGCCCGATCCGCACCGGTTCGCCCGCGCGCAGCCGCTGCGCACACGCGACAACGGTGGTTTCCGTTGGGCCGTAGGTGTTCCAGATCTCCCGGTTGCCGTCGTCGAAGCGCGTCACGACCTCCGGCGGGCACGCTTCGCCGCCGAGGATGAGCAGCCGGACGCCGGCCAGAGTGTCCACGGGCCACAGTGCGGCGAGCGTCGGGACCGTCGACACGACCGTCACGCCGCGCTCGACCAGCCACGGCCCGAGGTCCGCTCCCGCGCGGACGAGCGAGCGCGGAGCCGGGACCAGGCACGCGCCGTGCCGCCACGCCAGCCACATTTCCTCGCACGACGCGTCAAACGCGACACTCAACCCGGCCAGCACACGGTCGCCCGGGCCGAGCGGCCGTGCCTGGCAGAACAACCGGGCCTCAGCGTCCACAAAGGCCGCGGCCGCGCGATGCGTGACCGCGACGCCCTTCGGTTTGCCGGTGGAACCGGAGGTGAAGATGATCCAGGCGTCGTCCTGCGGCTGCGGACGGACTCGCGGCCACCGCGGCCCGCGCGAGGAGGGCAATCCCGCGTCGCTCAGGACCAGGCTCACCTGGGCTTCGGTCCACACTGTCTCGGCGCGGTCGGCCGGATCGTCGGCGTCGACCGGAACGTAGGCCGCGCCGATGGCGAGAACGGCGAGAATGCTGCGGTACAGCGCCGCCGTGCCGGAGGTCATCCGGATGCCGACCCGGTCGCCCGGCATGACCCCAGCCGTCCGGAGTCGTCCGGCGAGTTCTTCGACCTGCGCGGCGAAATCGCGGTACGTCGCCCGCGTGGAGCCGTCGTCCAGCGCGAGCGCGTCCGGGTGCCGGCGCACTGTTTCGGCGAAAATGTCGTAAAGCGTGCGCGCGGCAGGCGTCGGACCCGCCCGGTAAACCGCCGTCGCCTCTTCGGCGAGCCTCTCGGGCGCGACCGCGCGCACCCGATCCGCGTCCAGCGTCACAGGAAAACCTCTTTCCAGAAGAACAGGACTCACGAAACCGGCTGGTCGCCACTCAACAATGGGCGGCGTGAGGCCGGGTTGAAGCAGCAGCGCCGTTATCCGGCACTGAAATCGGAGCAAGATCAGATTTCGGGCAATCCCCCTGCCGCGGCTGTGCGGCTCGTCACCCGATCCCGGACATTAGCGGGCACATCACCGCCGCTGTCACTCGGGAGAGTTAATTTCGGAATTCGTTCTCACCGGGTTCACAGGATCGTTGTGCTTCTCCCGTTCACCGCACGCACGGCACCCCGCCTCCGGACAATTCGTCGGCGGGCGTAACCGGGGAGACCGGCACCGGGTCCACCTCGTCGGCCTTTTCCCGGAAATCGGTGCCGAGCACCAGTTTCAACTCCCCCGCGGCCAGCGCGCCGTCGTAGCCCACGCCGTACCCGCCGCCGAGCGCGGCCACGAGTTTCGCCGCCGAAGCGGAATCCCCGCGCCCGTAGCGGACGACGGTGCGGTGGGTGTGCCGCGCGCTGGACAAGCGCCCGGCGCGGTATCCCCGCGACGGGAGCGTCTTCAGCACCCGGGCGGCCGCGCCCTCACGGCCGCTCGCGTTCACCACGTCGACGGCGGGCCCGGCCGTCGCGGCAGGCGGCGGCGGGACCGTCCGGCCGAGCAACCGAGCGGCGGCGGCGCGGATTTTCACCGGATCGACAATGTTGACGTCTTCGCCCCGTGCGTCTTTTTCGAACCTTTCGACCGGAAGCGACGCCAGTGTCAGATCCCCGCCGGCGAACGTTTCCGCCTGCCGGGCCAGCGCATTCAAGTCGAGCCCGGAATCGATCGCGATGTTCTGTTTCGCGACCGAAACCAGCTGTCCGAGTTTCACCGGATCACCGAACACCCGGCCTTCTTTCAGCTGATGCGCCAGCGAAACGAGAAACGCTTGCTGCCGCCGTTCCCGGTCCAGGTCGGTGAACTCGTGCCGCTGATCGTGGCCCTGCCGCACGAACGCGAGGGCCTGCGCCGCGGAAATCCGCTGCTGCCCGGCCGGGAAATCCGCTCCGGAATAACTGTCGCGCGTGCTGTCGGCCAAACACACCGTGATCGGCTGCACGACCTGGGCGAGCTGGAAGAACGCGACAAGGGTGACTTCGACGAAATGGTCCACCGCGACTCCGCCGAGAAACTGGCGCACCGTCGCGACTTCTGCCGCGCGGCCGGCGTCCCGGGACCTCTGCTCGCGAGCCGCCTTCTCGGTGACGCCTTGCGCGGCAAGACGTTTGGACTCCGCGGCGAACGCGTACCCGTAAGCCTCCTTGATCTTGCCCTTGCACACCCCGTCCGGGCAGCCGGAGAGATCGGTGTAGTCGTCGCGCGGGATCGAGATGACCGTCGGATGCCCGCCGTCGGCCGGAACGTGCAGCAGCATCAGGACGTCGGTGTTGTAGCCGCCGACGTTCTGGTCCCCCGCGTGCAATTGTTCGTACAACTCGGCGGGCAGCGGTTCGCCCCGTTCGTCGAGCCGCGAATCGAGACCCATGACGAGGATGTTCGTGTCCCCGCCCGGCCGGGCCTGCCCGTCGAGCGCGGTGGACGTGGTGACCCCGGACAGCAGCGCGCGCAGTTCGGCCCACCCGTAGGCGGCCCCGCCCAGCAGCATGGCGACGAGTGCGACCACGCCGATCCGCTCGGCCCAGTGCCCGTTCGCGCGCTCCATCGCTCACCGCTCCTCCCTCCGGCGGCACCCGGTCTACTCCGGGTTCCCTGTGAGAGCGATGAGAGAGAAGGCCGGTCGGGCAATCCGCCGAGGTCAAACGGGCGACCCGGTGCCGAACAGCACACTTTGGAGGGTCAGCGCCGGCTCCGGCACAGGACGCCGGAAGTACGTGAGGGTTCCCCTCACGGAATCTGATTCCCTGAGGGTTCCCCTCACGCACTTCTGCGGGAGCGGGGTCAGCGGCGCCGTTCGCGAAGATCGCCCGGCCGGACGCCGACGAGCAGCACCACGACGGCGAGCAGGACGATGCCCGCGCTGATCTGCAGCCCCAGCGACAGGCTCCCGGTCGCGGATTCGATGAACCCGAGCAGCGACGGCGAAGCGGCGGCGGCGAACGAACCCATCGACGTCACCACCGCGATCCCGGTGGCCGCCGCCCGGTCGTTCAGGTAGATCGACGGGATCGAATAGAACACCGTCAGCCCGGAGTAGTGCGCGGCCGCCATGACCGCGAGCAACAGGATGATCACCACGACGTTGCCGCCGGACACCGAGATCGCCAGCATCGCGAACGCCGCCACGATCCAGCTCGTCGCCGCGTGCCAGCGCCGCTCCAGGGTGCGGTCGGAGTGCCTGCCGACCAGCAGCATCACCACGATGCCGAGCAGCGGCGGGATCGCCGAGAAGAAGCCGAGGTTCAGGACGTTGCCGACGCCGGCGTTGGCGATGATCCGCGGCGTCCAGTACGAGACGGCGTTCGCGAGCGTGTACGCGCCGCACGCGCAGAGCCCGAGGATCCAGACCTTCGGGTCGCGCAGGGCGAGCAGCAGGCCGCTGTGTTTCTCAGTCGCCGGGCCTTTGTCGCGGCGGTCTGCTTCGAGGTCGGCGCGCACGGCCGCCTTCTGTTCCGGGGTGAGCCACTTCGCCTGCTCCGGACCGTCGGTGACGAAGAGCAGCACGAGCCCGGCCAGCAGGATCGGCGGGATCCCCTCGATCAGGAACAGCCACTGCCAGTCCGCGAGCCCGCCGACGCCGCCGAGCGAGTGCATGATCCAGCCGGACATCACCGAGCCGAGCGCGCCGGACACCGGGATGCCGATGAAGAACACGGCCGTCATCCGCGTCCGCCGCGACGACGGGAACCACAGCGACAGCAGATACAGCGCGCCGGGGAAGAACCCGGCTTCGGCGACGCCGAGCAGGAAGCGCGCGGCGTAGAACATGATCTCGTTGTGCACGAACAGGGTCACCACGGTCATCACGCCCCAGGTGGCCATGATCCGCGCGAGCGTCTTGCGCGCGCCGATGCGGGCGAGCAGCGCGTTGCTCGGGACTTCGAAGAGGATGAAGCCGACGAAGAACAGCGTGACGCCGAGCCCGTACACCGCCGGGCCGAAGCCGAGGTCCCGTTTGAGGCCCTGCTGCGCGATCCCGATGTTCGTGCGGTCGATGTAGCTGACGACGTAACACAGCACCAGCAGCGGCATGACGCGCCGGGCGATCGTGCGATAGGTCGCTTTGCGGTCGACAGCGGCGGTAGCGGCGGTTGCCGGAGCGCCGGTGACAGCGGATGGTTCGGCCACGGCTGAGACTCCTTCGTCCGGATCGGGCGAGTGGCAGTCTCCGCATCGAGTGTTGAGTTTGTCAACACCCATCGGGTAACGGCTACGATGTCCGGCCATGGCCGAACGCGCAGACGGACACGACCTGGTCCCCATCGCCGGACTGCTGTCCTACCGGCTCTCGCGCACGTCGTCGGCGATGTCGCGCAGCGCCGCGGTGCGCTACCGGCGGGACTTCGACGTGAGCCTCGGCGAATGGCGCGCGATCGCGCTCATCGCGGCCGACCCGACGCTCACGCTCAACCGGCTCGCCCGCCGCGCCGGACTCGACAAAGCGCAGATGAGCCGCGTGGTCAGCAGGCTGACCGACCGAGGACTGGTGAACCGCACGGCCGGGTCCGGGCGCACGTCGCAGCTGGCGCTGACCGCCGAGGGCACCCGGGTGTACCGCGGCCTGATCACCGCCGCCAACGAGCGCGACGCGGACTTCCTCGCCGTGCTCACCGGCGAAGAGGCCCGGGTGCTGGACCGCGCGCTCGACAAACTGGCCGAGCACGCGCTGGCCGTCGAGGAGAGTGAGCGGGCTCACCCGGCCGCCGAGCAGTGTTGACTTTATCAACACCCTCGCGTACTCCTGGAACCACCGACGAGGAGGTGGGCCCAGGATGTCCGACGCCGTCACGATCTGCGAGTGTTTCGCCCGCGACGGGCTGCAGCACGAGCCGGAGCCCGTGCCGACCGCGACGAAGATCGCGCTGCTGAACTCCTTCGCGCGCACCGGTTTCCGCCGGATCGAGGCGACCAGCTACAGCCATCCCGCGCGGGTGCCCGGGTTCTCCGACGCCTCCGAGGTGCTCGCCGGGATCGACCGGAGCCCGGGCGTCGCGTTCAAGGCGACCTGCCCGAACCCGCGTGCTGTCGAACGCGCGCTCGCCGACCTCGAAGCCGGGCACGGCACCGAGGAACTGAGCCTGCTGGTGTCGGCCACCGAGGCGCACACCGAACAGAACCTGCGCACCACGCGCGCCGGGCAGTGGGAGCGCGTGGCCGAGATGGTCAAGCTCGCCGACGGACGGTTTCGCCTGGTCGGAGTGGTTTCGGTGGCGTTCGGCTGTCCGTTCGAGGGCAAGGTAGACCCGGGCCGGGTGGCCGAGGACGTCGCGCGGTTCGCCGACCTCGGCGCGAGCCTGGTGACCCTCGGCGACACCACCGGCGTCGCGACCCCGGGCTCGGTGCGCGCGCTGTACACCCGGCTGGCGCGGGAAAACCCGGAACTGCCGCTGGTCGCGCATCTGCACAACACGCGCGGGACCGGGATCGCGAACGCCGTCGCCGCGTTGGAAGCCGGGTGCCGGCATTTCGATTCCGCGATGGGCGGCGTCGGCGGGCATCCGGCGAAGATCGGCTACGGGGCCGGGCTCACCGGCAATGTGTGCACAGAGGACTTGGCCAGTCTGTTCGCCGCGATGGGCGTCGACACCGGCCTCGATCTCGACCAACTCGCCGCGGCGTCCGCGG
Organism: Amycolatopsis sp. NPDC003676; assembly: GCF_053587275.1. Lineage (NCBI taxonomy): Bacteria > Bacillati > Actinomycetota > Actinomycetes > Pseudonocardiales > Pseudonocardiaceae > Amycolatopsis > Amycolatopsis sp. NPDC003676. Next base: position 20,532 of record NZ_JBSFNS010000062.1, on the reverse strand, counting down.
CCTGCGAAGAAGCGCTCGGCCGGCCGCTGTACAGCATGGTCGCCCGCGCCGGCTTCGCGTCTGTCTGACTTTTCTTTGGGGAGAAACCTGTGCTGCTGACCGAAAATCACGACGCCGTCCGCGTTCTTACGTTGAATCGGCCGGACAAACTCAACGCGCTCGACACTGCGCTCACTCGCGCTCTCGATGCTGCATTGGATGAAGCCGGGCGGGATCCGAGTGTCCGCGCTGTCGTTTTGACGGGGGCTGGGCGCGGCTTTTGTGCCGGTGCTGATTTGAACGAGTTCTCGTCGCTCACCCCTGATCAGCCGGAAGCCGTTCTCGAACGCGCTGCGCTCACTGCCCGGCTGCAGACGCGCATGCAGCAGCTGCCGGTCCCGGTGGTCAGCGCGGTGCGCGGGGCGGCTGTCGGCGGGGGTGCCGGGCTGGCGATCGGGGCGGACCTGGTGGTCGCCGGGTCGGATTTGAAGTTCGGGTATCCGGAGCTGAAGCATTCGATCGTGCCCGCGCTGGTGATGACCGGGCTGGTCCGGCATCTGGGCCGCAAGCTGGCGTTCGAGCTGGTCAGCACCGGTCGGCTGCTCACCGCCGCGGAGGCCTCGTCTTACGGGCTGGTGAACCAAGTGGTCGAACCTGCCGAGATCGTGCCCGCCGCGCTCGCCGTCGCGCAGCGCTGGGCCTCGGTCGAACCCCGCGCGCTCGCGGCGGCCAAGGACCTCTTCTATCGCGTCGCGGACCTGCCGACGGACGCCGCGATGCGGGCGGGCCAGGACGTCAACGCGCTGATGCGCGGGTTCCGGTCATGACCGGACCGCTCGCCGGGGTCACCGTGCTGGACCTTTCCCGGGTCCTCGCCGCGCCGCTGGCCACGCAGATCCTCGCCGAACTCGGCGCGACCGTGATCAAGGTCGAACGCCCTGGTTCCGGAGATGAGACCCGCGGCTTCGAACCCCGGCTGCCGCACGGCGAAAGCGCGTACTTCTTCGCCTTCAACCGCGGCAAGCAATCGGTCACTGTGGACTTGAAGGACCCGCGCGGCCGTGATGTCGTGCGGAAGCTGGCCGCGCGCGCCGACGTCGTCGTGGAGAACTTCCTGCCCGGCACGCTCGACCGGCTCGGCCTTGGCTACGCCGAACTGGCCGCGGAGAATCCCGGCCTCGTGCTGGTGTCCGCGACCGGCTTCGGCCAGACCGGGCCGGACGCGCACCGCAAGGGCTACGACACGGTATTCCAGGCGCTGTCCGGCGTGATGGCGATGACCGGAGATCCCGCTGGTCCGCCCGCGAAAACCGGGGTGCCGGTGGCGGACCTGACGTCCGGGCTGTGGGTGGTGATCGCGGTGCTGACCGGACTCGCCGGGCGTTCGTCCGACGGCCGTGGCCGACACCTCGACGTGGCGATGATGGACGTCCAGCTCAGCCTGCACGCGCTGAACGCCGCCCGGCTGTTCGCACTCGGCGAGGACCCCGTCCGCACCGGGACCGAACATCCGGGGCGGGTGCCGTCGGCGGCGTTCCAGGCCGGGGACGGCGAATGGCTGCACATCAGCGGCAGCGACCAGCATTGGGGACCGCTGTGCACCGTGCTCGGATTGTCCGCTCTGGCCGCTGACCCATCGCTGCAGCACAACGCGGGGCGCGTCGAACACCGCGCACGCGTCATGAAGGCGCTGCGCGGCGCGATCGCCCAGCACGACCGGGACCAGCTGGTCAAAGAACTGCAGGCAGCCGAGGTTCCCGTTGGCGCCGTGCGGTCAGTCCGGGAGGCACTGGCCGATCCGCACGCCATCGCGCGGGGCGTCGTCGGCGAGTTCACGCATCCCGTCGAAGGTTCGTTCCCAGCGCTGCGCACGCCGTTGCGCGAGACTGCCGGAGACGCCCCTTTGCCGGGAACGCCGCCGGTGCTGGGCGCGGACACTGACGTCGTGCTGCGCGAGTTGGCGGGACTGTCGGACGGCGAGATCGAGGGCCTGCGGGCCGCGGGAGTGATCTGATGAACGAACGCGTGACGCTGGACGTCGCCGAAGGAATCGCCCGCGTCGAACTGGCCCGGCCCTCGGCGCGCAACGCCGTGGATCTCGCGATGTGCCACGCCCTGAAGGAAGCTTTCGACGCCGTTGACATCTCAGACGCCCGGGTTGTGCTGCTCAGTGGTGCCGGTCCGGTCTTCTGCGCCGGTGCGGATCTGAAGGAACGGACCGGCAAGGACGCCGCCTGGGTCCGCCGCCGCCGAGTCGCCTCCTTCGCGGCCTACGCGGCGATCGAGGCCTGCCGCTGCCCCGTTGTCGCGCTGGTGCACGGCACCGTTGTCGGCTCCGGCGGGGAAATCACCCTCGCCGCCGACTTCGCTCTTGCCGCGTCGGGCACCGTTTTCCGCTTCCCTGAACCGCATTGGGGCACCGTCGGCGCAACGCAACGCCTCCAGCGAGCCATCGGGAAACGCCGGGCAAAGGAGCTGTTGTTCACCAATACGCCGCTGTCCGCTGTGGACGCTGCCTCGCTCGGCCTGGTGAACCGCGTCGTCCCCGACCTCGCTGCCGCCGGAGCCGAGGTCGCCACCGCGATCGCCGCCGCCCCGCCCGGCGCGATCGCCCTGACCAAACGGGCCGTCGACCTGGGTTCGGAAACCGACCTTGACCGCGGCATCCGGATCGAAATGTCCGCCATCGAACAGAACCTCGCCGACGACAGCTGGCGCGACGGCGTCGCCCGGTTCACTGGAGAGACCCGATGACCGACCTGCGCACCGCGTGCCCGCTCACCGTCCAGGACGCCCTCGCCCGGGCCGCGCTTTTGGCTCCCGATGTCGAAGCCGTCGTCACCGCCGACGCCCGGATCACCTACCGGGAACTGGCTCTGGAGGTGGCCCGCGTACGCGGCGCCCTGGCCGCCTCCGGGATCGGCCGAGGCTCCCGGGTCGGGCTCTGCCTGGGCAACACTCCCGAGTGGGTCACGCTGTTCCTGGCTTTGGGTTCGCTTGGCGCGCTGGTGGTTCCGGTCAACACCCGCTTCACCGCGGACGAGGTGCACTACACGCTCGCCCACGCCGGTGTGAGCACTCTGTTCGCCGCCGAGCGTGTCTTGAACGTCGATTTCCCTGCGCTGTTTTCTGAGGCCGGTATTGAACCTGGCTGCGCGACTCTGCCTGCTTTGCAGCGGATCATCATCCTGGGTCAAGACAGCTGGACCGATTTCCTGGCCGCTGGTTCTCCCGCGGAGCCGATTGCCACTCCGGACGATCTTCTTCTGGTGCAATACACTTCCGGCACGACGTCGCGTCCCAAGGGCGTCCTCCTAACCCACCGCAGCATGTGCGCCGACGCTTTCTTTTCCGGTGCCCGCCTGGGTTTGCGCCCCGGCGACCGATTCCACTCGGCGCGCCCGTTCTTCCACGTCGCCGGAAGCACCCTGTCGGTGTTGTCCTCCCTGCAACACGCCACCACCTTGGTGACGATGCCGAAGTTCGAACCAGCGGAAGCGTTGCGGCTACTGGAAGCTGAGCGTTGTACGCACTTCTCCGGCAACGACACCATCGCCCTGCTCCTGCTCAACCACCCCGACCGTCCGCAGCGCCGCCTTTCCCTGCGCGGCGCGTGGGTCGCCGCGTCGCCGACCGTCGTGCGCCGGGTCATCGACGAACTCGGTGCCCGCGAATGCGTTGCCGGGTATGGTCTTTCCGAAGCCTCCCCCAATGTGGCCCAATCCGCCTGGTGGGAACCGGAAGAGATCCGCGCTTCGGGAGCCATGGCCCCCGAACCCGGCGTGGAAATCCGCATCCGCTCCCTGGACGACACCCGCGACTGCGCCCCCGGCGAACCCGGCTCGGTGCTCGTGCGGGGCTGGAACGTCATGCAAGGCTACCTGGACGACCCAGTCCGGACCGCCGAAACCATCGACGCCGACGGCTGGCTGTCCACCGGAGACGTCGGTCTGCTCGACGACTCCGGCCGGTTCCATTTCACCGGCCGGACCAAGGAAATCATCCGGGTTGGCGGGGAAAACGTCGCACCCGCCGATGTCGAAGACGTGCTGCACCGCCATCCCGCCGTCCGCCAGGCTGCTGTCGTCGGAGTCCCCGATGAGCGGTTGATCGAAGTGCCTTTCGCCTTTGTCGTGCTGACTACGCCGGGCATTTCGGAAGAAGACCTGCTTTTGTGGGCGAAAGAACGGTTGGCCGGGTTCAAAGTCCCGCGACACCTGCGCATTGTGGACGGTTTCGAGGCCATCGGCATGACCGCCAGCGCGAAGGTCCAGAAGAACCAACTGGCTCGCTACGCCCGGGCCCTGCTGGAGAACTCATGACGCGGCTGCGTACTTCGGTCACCGACTTGCTGGGCCTGGACCTGCCCATCATCCAGGCGGGCATGTCGTGGGCTTCGTCGTCCTCGGCTCTGCCTTTAGCCGTCAGCAACTCCGGCGGTTTGGGCGTCGTCGCCGCGGGCCCGATGCGCCTGCCCGATCTTGCCCGGGTGCTGGACGAAATGGCCGCCGGAACCGACCGTCCGTGGGCCGTGAACCTGCCCCTCTACCGCGCCGGTGCTGACGAGGTCATCGACCTGCTGCTGTCCCGCCGTCCCCCCGTGCTGATCGCCTCCCAAGGCGGCCCGCGCCGGTATCTGGACCGGTTCCACGCCGGTGGAACCCGATGCCTGCACGTCGTCGCCGGGGTCTCGCATGCTCTGAAAGCCGCTGCCGCCGGTGTCGACGGCTTGGTCGTCGTCGGTGCCGAAGCTGGCGGACATCCGCCGCCGGGGATGGTCACCACGCAGGTTTTGGTGCGTGCCGTGGTCTCCGCAGTGCCGTCGATCCCGGTGATCGCCTCCGGCGGGATTGCCGATGGCGCCGGACTGGCCGCGATGCTGGCCCTGGGCGCGGGCGCGGCCCAGTTCGGGACCCGGTTCCTGGCAAGCTCCGAGGCGACCGTGCATCGGTCTTATCAGGAGGCAGTGCTGGCCGCTGGCGTCGACGACACCCGGACGGTGGGCCGAGGATTGGGCGTGATCCGTGCGCTGTCGAACGATTTCACCGCGCGGATGGCGGATCTGGAGGCTTCCGGTGCTGAGGAGTCTTTGCGGCGGAAGGTTTTTCAGGATTCCTCGCTGAAGGACGCAGCGTTGCACGGTGACGTCGCTACGGGGAAAGTGGAGGCCGGTCAGTCGGCTGGGCTGATCACAGAAGTCCTTCCGGCAGCGGAGATCGTCGCGCGGATCACGGAGGAATACGCGGCTGTGGTGCGTCGGCTGCCTCAGGTTGAGAGCTGATTGCTCCGTTCAGCGCAATCCTGCCGATGATCGAATTTCGGTAGGATGCGCCGGTGAGCCACCCGCCCCCGGACGATGACCCGGAACTGCTCTCGCGAAGACACTCGATCGACGAACTCGCCCAGGCTTCCGGTTGGACCGGCGGAATCCGCCAAGGCCGAGACTGGGCTGACGTCGAACGAAAACTCGGCGTCTCCCTGCCGGACGACTACAAAGCGATGCTCTCCCGCTTCCCCTCAGGCTTCTTCCGCAACGCCGTCTCCTTCGAAAACCCCATCGACGCCCGCGTCGACCTGGAGGAGTTCGCCCGCGACTGCGTAGGGAGGGTCGTCGCGACCCTCAGCGACGAACGCCTGGAATACCTGTGCGACACCGGCTACGCGCCGTTCCCCGAGCCCGCCGGACTCCTCCCCTGGGGCGGGGACCTTCAGGGCGGCATGTTCTGCTGGCTGACCGAGCCCGCCGACCCGAACCAGTGGCCGATCGCCTACTACAGCGCGGACCTCCGCGAATGGTTCGAATACGACGGCGGGGTCGTCGAAATGATCCGGGAAGTCCTCGCCCGCCCCGGCGGCGACAATCTCCTCCGCCGCGACCTCGATCACGAAGAGCCGGTCTTCCGAATCCCGTCCACCTATGCCGGCGAATCGCGCGGCTGGATCCCGGACGCGGAGTACCGATGACCGCGCGATCGACCGACGAACTCGCCCAAGCCTCCGGCTGGACCGGAGGAATCCGCCGAGGCCGGGACTGGGCCGAGGTCGAACAGGCCGTCGGCATCAGGTTCCCCGACGACTACAAGGCCCTGATGGCCAAGTTCCCGTCAGGCTGCTTCCGCGGCGCCGTCAACTTCGCCAATCCCATCGACGTGCGCATCGACCTGGCCAAGTTCGTCCAGGACGACATCCACGGAGTGCTCGAGTCCTTCGCCGGCCCCTGGGGAGATTTCCTCGAAGGCACGGACTACCGGCTGTTCCCCGAACCCGGCGGCCTCCTCCCCTGGGCCAACGACACCGGCGGCGGCGTGTTCTTCTGGCGGACCAGTTCCGAGGACCCGAACCACTGGCCAGTGGTCTTCTGGGACCGCGGCACGTTCGAGTGGAACGAACACCCCGGCGGAGTGGTCGAGGTCATCTGGGAAGTCCTCACTGGCGCGGACAACATCCTCCGCATGGATCTCGGCTACGAGAAACCGGTCTTCCGCGTCCCGTCGACCCACCTGGGAGACGGAAAATGGCTGCCGCACAAGCAATACCGCTAACCAAGAAGCGGAAGTCAGCTATCCGTCTCCGCTGCCGCGAGACGCTCGATGATCCGCCGAGGCACCTGGATCAGCACCCCGCTCGCCACGCCGAGCGCACCGAGCATGTACAGCGTCACCGTGTTCGACACATCCACCGCATGTGCGAGCCTTGCTTCCGAAGCGCTCAGCAGGATCACCGCCCGCACCGCTGCTGCGGCCAGCAGAATCACGCCCATCAACGCGGTCAGCGCACGCTGCCACCGCCGGTACCGCGGCACGGAACTCCACGCGTACGCGAAAGCCCGTTCCCGCGCCGGGTCGCCGAAACTCGCGGCTGACGCGGCGAAAACGTGTGTCAGCGGAGCCCGTCGAAGCAGCGTGGCGAGGCAGAAAATCCCAGCTGCCAGGACGTAAGCTGCCTCGCGCAACGCGGCCACCCGCGGGTTCTGCGTCACCAGCGTCAGGGTGAGCGTCGCGGCCAGCTCAACCAGGACCAGCAGCCCGACCAGGTCGATCCGGCGACGGCGGATTGTCGTAGCGACGGCGAGCACCGCGACCGCCAGCGCCGGTCCCGTCAACGACCAGAAGACGCCCGCCCCGCACGCGCGCAGCACGTAATAGCCCCCGACGGAGACCGCGACTTCGAGCAGCGCCACACCGAGACTCCGGCCCTCCATCAGCCCCTCCTCCCCGTAGTCTGTTACAGACTAGTATGATACAGACTATGGCACCTCGAGGGAACCTGTCGCCGGTCGTTCTCGCGGTTCTCGCGCTCCTGGCCGAGGAACCGCGACACGCCTACGGGATGCAGCAGCTGATCAAGGAACGCGGTGTCGACCTGGTCGTGAATGTCCGCACCCGGTCGGGTCTGCACACCGCACTGGAGCGGCTCGTGCGCGACGGACTGGTCCGCGTGCACGCTCTCGAACGCGCGGAAGGGCGGCCCGAGCGCACGCTTTACGAGATCACTCCGGCAGGACGGGAAACGTTGCTGAGCGCGGTCCGATCCGGCATCGCGAGCCCGGCTGCGGAGTTCCCGCTTTTTCCGGCGGCGGTGTCTTTTCTGCACCTGCTCACCCCGGAAGACGCCTTGATCCGGTTGCGGCAGCGGATCGACGCGCTGCAAGAAGGTCTCGACGCCACCGAAGCCGTGCTCCGCGCCTCGCACGATGCCCACGTCCCGCGGCTACACCTGCTGGAGCACGAACACCGCACAGCCGTCGTCACCGCGGAACTGACGTGGCTTCGCGAAGTGTGCGCAGACCTGGAGACCGGCGAACTCAGCTGGCAGCAATACGCCTGACCTCACCAGCTGTCCGGCTGCCGCCCGTCCAAGTCAGTCACCCCGTACTCCCTCGCCAGCTCCGCCGAACTCACCGACCGCTGATTCCACCGTTCCCGCAACGGGTCCGCCGCCATCGCGGCCACCCCGCGGCCCACATACCGCGGCGATTCCGACTCGGCGAACCCCGGCGGAGCCCCAGCCTCCAACGCCGAACGCCAGTTCTCCTCGCTGACCCCGTAAGCGTCGAGCATCATCTCCGACCGCAGCCACCCCGGCGTCACCGCAACCGCCGCAGCTCCGCAAGCAGCCAGCTCATGCCCCTGCGAAAAAGCCAGCCGATTCACCGAAGCCTTGGCCAGGTCGTAGAACACCGAAATCCGATACGGCGAAGCATTATGCAGCGCAGTGCCGTCAGTAACCTCGACCAACAACCCGCCAGGCTCGCGAATCACCAGCGGCAGCAGGAAATGCGACGTAACCAGATGCGTCTCCACACCGAGCCGAAGAATCCGCAGCCCCGCATCAAGGTCGTGCTCCCACACCGGCGTATTCCACTCCGCCGGACCGCCTTTGAGCCGCTCCGCACCCCAAATGTCGTTGACCAGCAAGTGAAGCCGACCATACTCGGACTCAAGAAAGGAGGCCAACCGCCGGACGTCATCGTGGTCCAAATGGTCAGCAACGAACGGAACGCCAACCCCACCGAGCTGGGATACCAGCGCAGCCGTCTCCTCGACAGTCTCCGGCCGGTCGTAGTCCGAACGTCGAATTCCGCTCGAGCTGCTGCGTCCAGTACAGATCACCGTCGCCCCGGCCTCGCCCAGCGCAGCGGCAATCCCCCGGCCAGCACCGCGGGTCGCCCCCGCGACGAGGGCGACCCGGTCGTGCAGATCTGGCGGCATCGGGCCAGTGTGGCACCGGCCGACGAAAAACTCAGCTCGAAGCGGTGCTCAGCTCCCGGCCCCGCAACGCGAAACGCTGGATCTTGCCGCTCGGGGTCTTCGGCAGTTCCGCCACGAAGTGGATCCGCCGCGGGTAAACGTGCGCGGCCAGGCGGGTTTTGACGGTCTGCTTCAACTCGTCGACCAGTTCGTCCGACCCGTCAACACCCGGGTTCAGCACGACGTAGGCCACCACCAGCTCGCCGCGCAGTTCGTCCGGCGCGCCGATCACCGCGGCTTCCGCGACAGCCTCGTGTTGCGTCAGCGCGCTTTCCACCTCGAACGGCCCGATCCGGTAGCCCGCCATCAGGATCACGTCGTCGTCGCGCGAGCCGAAGGTCAGGTAGCCGTCGCGGTCGCGGGCGGCGATGTCGCCGGTGTAGTACCAGCGCCCGTCGGCGCTGAAGCGTTCCGCGGTCCGCTCGGGGGCGTCGCGGTAGCCGGAGAACGGCATCAGCGGGCTGGCGGACACGTCGATCGCGACGCGCCCGGTTTCGCCGACCTCCGCGATCTCGTCGCTGCCCGCCTTCAGGACCTCGACGGCGAACCCGGGCAGCGGCCGTCCCATCGACCCGGTCTTGACCGGCGCGATCAGGGCCGGATGCCAGGCGTTGCCGACGACCATGCCCGTTTCGGTCTGGCCGTAGTGGTCGCGCACGGGGCAGCCGAGCACTTCCTCGGCCCAGGTCACGACGTCCGGCGTCAGCGGCTCCCCGGCCGACGAGCAGTGCCGCAGCCGCAGCCCGGCCGGCACCGGCAGGCCCGAGCTGCGCAGCGCGCGGTACACCGTGGGCCCGGCGGTGAAGTTGGTGACGCCGAAGCGTTCGAGCACCTGCCAGGTCAGTTCAGGGCTGAACCCGGCGTGCAGCAGCAGGCTGCGCCGGCCGGTCGCAAGCGGGCCCAGCAAGGCGAAGTACAGCCCGTACGCCCAGCCCGGGTCGGCGGCGTTCCAGAAGACGTCCTCGTCGGTCTGGTCGAGGCAGAACTGCTGGTAGGAGTGGATTCCGGCGAGCCCGCGCAGCGGCACCGGCACTGCCTTCGGGGTGCCGGTGGTGCCGGAGGTGAAGATCTCGACCAGCGTGCCGTCGCCGCCGACCGCGACCGGGTCGGGCAGCGGGTGTGGTTCGTCCAGCAGCGCCTCGAAGGACAGGTCGCCGCCGGACGCTTCGCCGGTCGTCACGACGATCCGCGACGGGTCGGCGGGCAGGTCCCCGCCCGGGTCGAGCTTGGCGCGCTGACCAGCGTCGACGACGACCACGCGGGTTCCGTTGCCGACGATCCGCTGGGCGATCGCGGGCGGGGCGAACGCGGTGAACAACGGCACATGGACCGCGCCGAGCCGCCAGATCGCGAGCAGCGCCGTGACCAATTCAGCGGACTTGCCCATGAGCGTCGCGACCCGGTCGCCGGGACGCACGCCGTGCGCGGCCAGTGCGGCAGCGAACCGGGCGGAGGCGGCCTCGAGCTGGCCGTACGTGAGGTCGCGGCTGCTGAGGTCGGCCTCGACGAGGGTGAACGCGACGGCGTCGGCGGGATGGCGTCCGCACAGCAAATGGGTCGCGTCCGCGTCCGGCGCGGCGTAGGTCTGCAGCAGGTCGAAGGTGGTCCGCTCAGGGCTCACAGCGTGCTCCACGGTCGTCGTTGGCCGGTGTCGGCGGTACTATCACCGCACGTCAGCAGGCCCACTACCCCCGAAAAGGGGTGACGCCCCGATGCCCGTCACCGATCCCGGCCCGGCCGAGGACGTCGCGGAGGTCCGTCGCGCGCTGGTGCGGCTGCGCGGAGCCGCGCAGGTCCCGCTGTCCTTCGGCGGCGTGGTCGCCGACGGTCGCCGCCTGCGGATGACCGAGCTGGTCGGGAACTCGACGACGTCGCTGCTGGGCCTGGTCGTCGCGGAGGGCAAGGGCCTGGGCGGGCGTGCGATCGGCGTGCGGAAACCGGTGGTGCTGCCGGACTACTACACCAGCGAAGCGATCAGCCACCACTTCGACCGCGCCGTGCAGGCCGAGGGCGTGCGCTCGGTGATGGCGGTGCCGGTGATCGTGTCCCGCACCGTCCGGGCGGTCCTCTACGGCGCGGTCCGCGAGCACGTCCGCTTCGGCGACCGCTCGGTCACCGCGATGGTCGAGGTGGCCCGTGACCTGGAGCAGGAGCTGGCGATCCGCGCCGAGGTGCGCCGCCGGCTGGAACTGCTCGCCCCCGCCCCGGACGTCGCGTCCGGCGAACCGGCCGACCGCGAAACGGTCCGGGAAAGCCACGCCGAACTCCGCCGCATCGTCGCTTCCCTCGACGATCCGGACCTGCGCGATCGTCTCGACGCCGTCTGCCGCTCGCTCGCCGGCGGCGCTCCCGAAGGTCCGCGACCGACGCTTTCGGCGCGCGAACTCGACGTTCTGGCCGGTGCGGCGGCCGGGCAAACGAACGCGGACATCGCCGAGGCGCTCGGGCTGGGTGCGGAGACGGTGAAGAGCTACCTGCGCAACGCGATGCGGAAGCTGGACGCGAAGACCCGCCTCCAAGCGGTCAATGCCGCGCGCCGAGCGAACCTGCTGCCTTAGCTGGCGACGGTAGCGAAGCTGTCTGCTGTCGAGCAAGTGACCGACCTGCACTGAGAGCCTGCTCGTTCGGCATGCAGCTGAGCGAGCAGGCTATTGCAGCACTCTCAGTCTCGACGCAGCGTCATGCCGCGCGGCCTCCCCCTGCTTTGGGTCAGCCGTCTCCGCTACTAGATGGCTCCAGCAGATGCCGACGTTCGACCTCCCGCTCTCCCGCCCAGGTGATCGTAATGCGATAATCACCCGCATGCACGAACGCCTTTTCGTCAAGGGAGCGGATTGTTCGCCGAATATTCTTGCGCATCGATTCGTTAACCCATTGAACAAGGTCGGAAAGAACCACGCCGTGTGCGCCGACATGATAAAGGAGAACCAAAACAAACTCGCCCGCGCGGAGGTCAGAACGAAGCACCTTTGGATGATCGCCAAAGGTCTGGATCACCGGATATCGCCGCGTCACCAAGTCCTGCACCATTTTCTGCGCAAGGCTCGCATCCACCCTTCCACTCAATCGAACAAACTCAGCCACAGTCCAGTCAAGCACCGAAGCAACCAATGTCGCATCTTGCAGATTCGGATCGATTCCGTCACCAAGGTGCGCCGCATCCCGACTGTTTCTAATGTCGTACACAACTCGCAATACTCGCGGAAGGTAAATGCGGACCGATTTTGGAAAACTATTCGATCTCATACTTGAAAGACGTCCTTCGATTCCCTTAGTGTCAAGCGAATCGCCGAGCGCAGTGTATGAGCCCGTCGTCATCGACTCAAGAATCCGGTAAGCTGCCTCGCAGAAACGCCCGCCTTCAACAGCATTGAGCCGATGTCCGCCCAAGTAGTAATTTCGCTTAGCTTCCCCGTATGACTCCAGCAGCTCGCGCACCAGCGCCGGCTCATACGATGCCTCCAGAACCTCGCGCGCACTGGCAGTCATTCGTCCGATCCATCAGTCGGCAACGATTTCCGACTACCTCCCGATGTCCGCTTAACCCGGTAGCGATGCTCCTGCAAAGCCGCCTTTACCGCTTCACGGTCGGGCAGCGCTTCAACCATCGCCTCGCCTCGCGCAGTCAATTGCTTCGCACCCTGCCCGGCAGAAACAAGATATCCGCTCGTACGGTCGGCGTTGTCCATGTCACGCGAGAGGTTGCCAAACTTCTGACCAGCTGCTTCGATGTTCATCGCCGCAATGTCCGCCGTCTTGAAATGGGGTTGATTCCTACGTCGTCCAAGATAGTAGGCGAGGCACGCAACACGTTCCGCCTGAGACTGCGGCTTTTTCCGGCTAATGAAATCCCGCGGGTTTTCATCGACAGCCGCAACCTCTAGGGCATCCACACCGCGCGCCGTCGCATTTTCTGAACCTTCAACAACCACCCCGGAAACCCCCAGGGAATCTATCAACCAAGAAATCGCGCGCTTACGTGCCTCTTTTTCCAACACCGAAAGCACCTCATAAGAGGATCGCATTGCGTCCAGCTCCTCCATTCCACGATCCACTAGAAGGAAGTCATCCGACCCACTCGCAGTCTTCGGCGGAACATTCTGATCAATAGCTTCACCTGCCGGATCCAGCGACTTTTTCTCAAATTCCTCAGCAGGAACATCGTTCACATCCATCACATCTCCCGATCTCCTCGTACACCATGACGGATCCAACGGTATCCGCTTCATTGCCTGTCGATGTCGCAGTTAAGTCGCACATTCGCTGCTGACATTTAGACAACAGGAGTCTGCGCAGCTCGTAGCTGCTGGCGTTCACTCGAAAAGGGCACGGCCATGCCCTACTTGTCCGGTACCATCAGCACCGGCCCATGGAGGTGATCACCACGTCGCGGACACGAAAGAACATCCAGGCAACCGGCCACCTGCTGAGAAAAATTCTCTCCGAGCATCCTGGCTGTCGAGAGCAGTGGCAGATTTATACCGAGCGCACCACCGACGCGCTCAACCAGGCCGCAGTAGCAAAAGTGATTGAGAAATACCTCTGGAACAAACAATCCCTACCTGGCGATAAGGACGCACGGGCATTCAAAGACCTCGTCAGTCGCGCGGTTTCCGGCACAACCCTGTCGACAAGTACGCTACTCTTGTTCATTAGGGCGTTTAACCTGGCTCAGACCGACCAAGACAGGCTCTGGGCACTATACACTTACGCCCGCGATCCAGAATGCGAAATCACCCACACGCTCCGCCTTCGACGGGAGACGTTGCGAAAACAGAGGCATCGCACCGTAAATCTGGTCGAGCGATACACTGTGAACAGCGCGGGCCAACTCATGACACGACACACCACGCATACCATACGAGCAACAGAAGACGGCGTCGATGTCTATCTGTTCAATCATGAGCCGCAAGCGACCAAGGTCGAAGTAGTCTACGGAGGACGAACAGGACGCAGTCATGAATACGGCGGCGGCCTTCGCAGCATTGAAATTGAATTGGATCACCCGTTAAGCAACGGCGAGTCAACCAGCCTTGACTACTACACATTATTCGACGAAACCGGAGTTCAGATTAACGAAGTACGCCGAACAGCGTTCGCTCGCGTCGAGAACATTGACATGGCTGTCGAGTTCACTGGCTCGCCCCCCGACGCCGCCTGGTGGTGTGTTTGGACCGACCAGTTGGAGGGGACCACCGTCGAGGAACGGGTTGTTGACGTCGCCAGGGGTTCCATCCGTCAATTCACGAGCTCAATCGAGGAAACAGTAGTGGGGTTCCGCTGGACTCGATAGAAGCGGCCTGGGGCACTTCTGTCCGTGCTTTCAGCGCTGCACCCGATACACGCATGAGAAGCGTGCTGGGATTCACCGTCGGACCTCCGAAGATTCCGATCGGTCCCGGCTGGCCAGAGCCAGCGACTCCAGCAGCGGAACCGTCCGCTCCCACCCGAGGCAAGGATCCGTCCGGCTCACCGCCGGATCCGCGGGCACCCGCTCCGGATCCTGTGCCCCGTCCCGCAGATACGACTCGATCATCACCCCGGCGACCGCGGCCCCGTCCCGGATCTGCCCCGCCACGTCGGCGATCACGCCCGGCTGCCGGTTGTGGTCCTTCCCGCTGTTCCCGTGCGACGCATCAACCACGGCTCTTCGCGGCAACCCGGCCTCCCCCAGCACCGCCATCGCCTCGGCGACCGACGCCGCGTCGTAATTCGGCGCCGGACCGCCGCGCAGCACCAGATGCGCGTCCGGATTCCCGCTGCTGCGCAAGGTTTTCATCCGCCCGTCCACGCCCAGCCCGGGAAACGCGTGCGCCGCCCCGGCCGCGCGGATCGCGTCCACCGCCGGACCCAGCCGTCCGGACACGCAGTTCTTCATCCCCACCGGCATCGGCAACCACGACGCCAGCTGCCGGTGCGGCTGACTGGCCACCGTCCGCGCCCCGATCGCGCCCCAGCTCACCGTGTCCGCGACATACGGCGCCAGCACCGGATCCACGAATTCGTACGCCAGCGGCAATCCGGTCGCCGCCGCGTCGAGCAGGAACTGCCGGCCCAGCCGGACCCCGGTGGAGAGATCGCCTTTGCCGTCCAGGGTCGGGTCCGGGAGAAACCCGGTCCAGCCGGTCACCGATCGCGGTTTCTCCAAGTATGCCCGCAAAACCACCACGAGATCGTCCGCGTATCGAGCCGCGGCACCGGCCAGCAATCCGGCGTAGTCCAGCGCCGCCTCCGGATCGTGCACCGAGCACGGCCCCACGATCACCAGCAACCGCGGATCGCGCCGGGCCAGCACCGCCGAGACCGTCTCGCGGTGCCGCGCGATGTCCGGCGCGACCCCGGCGGTCACCTCCACCGGGCTGGGCAACGTGTCCTGCATCTACCGGCTCCTTTCCTTAGGCAGCTTCGCCGCCCCGGCAGCCGCCACTACGACCAGGCCGAGCACCCACCAGAACGTGTCCGCGAAAGCCGCCGCGACGTCAACCCCTCGTGCGGCCAAACGGTTTTGCAACACCAGCGCCAGAACAGCGGTCCCGATCGAACCGCCCAGCGTGTTCAGCAAATTCAGCGCGCCCGCTGCTTTCGGCAGCTGCGTTTTCTCCAGGCTGCGGTACACCAACGCCAGCACCGGCGCACTGATCATCGCCGCTCCGAAACCCCGCAGCAACAACGAAATGACCAACACGACATCCGGAAGTTCCGGACCCAGCTGGGTAAACGCCGCCGTTCCCAGCGCGACCAGGCCGATCCCGGACAGCACCAGCGTCCGCGGCGCCACCCGATCCACTATGCGATGCACCAGAACCGACCCGGCTGCCGCGCCGATTCCCTGCGGCACCAACAGCAATCCGGTGTCCCACGCGTCCAGTCCGGCACCGCGCCGCAGATACAACGGCAGCAGAAACATCGTGCCGAACACCGAGGCGCCCAGCACGACCAACGCCAACGCTGCGGCCCCGAACGGCGGCCGGGCGAACAATCGCGGATCCAGCAACGGCGCCCGCACTCGCAATCCGTGCCGGACAAACGCGGCCAGCATCAGCAAACCCAGCACAACCGCCGCCGAGGAAAGCAGCTTGGGGTATCCGTCGGAGAATCCGGTAAGTCCGAAAACCACCGCGGCGAGTCCGGGCGAAAGCAAAGCGGCACCGCGGAAATCGAACGGCTCGCGCGGATCAGTCGGTGCGTCCGCCGCGACATACCGCAGTCCGAGCAGCACCGCGACGACGCCGACCGGCAGGTTGACGTAGAACAGCCACGGCCAGTCCGCGACGTTGAGGATCGCCCCGCTCGCCAGCGGCCCCAGCACCGGCGAAAGCAATGGCACGACGCCGACGACACTGATCAGCCGCCCGATCCGCTCCGGTCCGGCCGCCCGCGCCAGCAACGCCTGTCCAGTCGGCGGCAGCAGACCACCGGCCAGCCCTTGCAGCACCCGGAACGCCACCAGCATCGGCAGCGAACTCGCCAGCCCGCACAACAGGGACGCCAGCACGAACACGACCACCGCGGTCAGCCAGGTCCGCCGCCCGCCGAACCGCGCGGCGAGCCAGCCCGACGCGGGTACGGCGGCCACCACCGCGAGCAGATACGCCGTGGTGACCCACTGGACCTCGGTGACGGACGCGTCGAACCGCTGCGCCAGCGTCTCGACGCCGACGGAGACGATCGTGCTGTCGAGCGTCGCCATGAACGTGCCCAGCACGAGCACGAACGCGGTCCGCCACAGGTTCACCGCAGCCACTCGCCCGCGTCGTCGTCCAATCGCGAGGGGAGCTCGGCCAGGAATCGCAGCAGGTCCGCGACCAGCGATCGGGCTTCGGCGGCCGTCAGAATCCCGGCCTGGTAACCGAATACGCCGGACCAGCCGCCCGCGAGTTCGGGCACCACGGTCACCGTCATCGGGTAGTGCGTGCGTTCGCGGAAACGGGTCCCGGTGATCCGCAGCCCGGGAGCCGGTTCACGCAATTTCGCCGGGTCGACCGGGTAGTTCTCGAACACGACGAGGCTGTCGAACAACCGGTCCTGGCCAGTCAGCGCGGCCAATTCGGCGAGGCCTACGTGCTGGTGTGCGAGCAGTTCCTGTTGCCGGGTTTGAGTTTGCGCCAGTGTCTCCCCCACGGTTCCGGCAAACCGGACCCGCACTGGCACCGTGTTCGCAAGCAGCCCGAGGATCTCCTCTATACCGTCCACTTCGGACGTCCGGCCGGACACCATCGCCCCGAAAGCAACATCGGCGACTCCGGCCCGAGACGCGAGCACCGCCGCCCACGCGCCCTGCAGCAACGTCCCAGCCGTAACCCCGTGCCGAGCACCAGCTTGAGTCAGCTCGGCAACCAACGGAGCGTCCACAGTGAACAGTTCCGGTTCGACCGCCGCAGGCTGTCCACACAGGAGCTTCCGCGACGGCAGATCAGCCAGCTCCGTCCGCCACGCGTACCCGCTGACGGCGTGGTCCCGCGCGGCGAGCCACCGCGTGTACCGCGACACCGGCACCGCCTCGGGCAGCGACTCCCCGGAGTACCCGGCGAACAACTCAGCCAGAATCCGCGGCGCCGACCAGCCGTCGGACAGCAGGTGATGGCTGGTGAGCACCAATTCGTGGCGGTCCGGGCCGTGCCGAAGCACAGTCACCCGCAGCAACGGCCCATTGGCGAGGTCGAACGGCTCGGCTAGATCTTCGACAAGCAACCGCTCGACGTCATCCTCGACCGAGCGCACCCGGAAGCCGACCCGCGGCTCCGTCGGCAGCACCTGCACCTCGTGCCCGTCCGGGAAGACCGCGCCCAGGTTCGGATGCCGCCGCACCAACGCGTTCGCCGCAGCCTCCACCGCGCGTACGTCCAGTGCTCCGGCCAGCGAGAACGCCGCTTGCACCGGGTACGGATCCTCGTCCGCGGCCCGCGATTCGCGCAGGATCAGCTCCTGCAGCGGCGTCAGCGGCAGCAGCTCGCCAGCGGGAACCGCAGCAGCCAGCGCCGTGAGTTCCTCCCGGAACGCCGCGCCCAAAGCCGCGACCTCGTCCGCGCTGAACTCCGAGGACGGCCAGGTGAACCGCACCGCGAGCCGGTCGTCGCGCACCATCGCGTTCACCATCAGCGCGTGCGCGAGCGGGCCGCCCTCGGAGCCGAGCGGATCGGCGTCCGGCGGGCGCTGCCACGGCGTCTCCGTCTGCGGTGCCGCCTCGAACCGGCCGAGGTAGTTCCAGCTGATGTCCGCCCCGGTCGACGTTCCGCCGAGGATGCCGTACCCGAGCCCGTCGCCGGCGGCGCGGAGCTGATCGCGGACCGCGGCGATCGCCGTCTCCCCGTCTGGCGGGGTGATCCGTGCCGGGTACATCGCGGTGAACCAGCCGACCGTGCGAGACAGGTCGATGGCTCTGGCGAAGTCCGGCGTGTGGTCCGGACGGCCGTGGCTCTCGAGCGCGACGAGCAACTCCGAACCGCGCCAAGCCCGCGCGAAAGCGGTGAGCAGCACAGCGTCCGGGCCGGTCCGGTACGCGCCCGGCAACGTCGTCAGCACCGCCTGCGTGATCTCCGCCGACACCTCGATCTCGTGGTGCCGCGCAGTGCCACTCACCGGACGGGCTGAAGCCGAAACCCGTTGCCAGTGCGGGCTTTCCACCTGCCGCGCAGGCTTGGCCGCGACCATCGCGCGCGCCCAGCCGAGGAACGACGGGCCGCGGTCGGGCAGCGGGTGGCCGGGATACGCCTGCTCAAGGTCGTCGAGAAGAATCCGCCACGACACCGCGTCCACGACGAGATGGTGTGCAACGAGCGCGAGCCGCCCCGGACGCGCCGGTCCGGCATCCACCCACACCGCACGCAGCATCGGACCCGTTCGCGGGTCCATTGTGGACCGGACGGCGGCGATCCGGTCGTCGAGCAGCGCCCGCAGGTCTGCGTCCTCGCCCGCCGGGACGACCATCAGCACGTCCGCCCCGGTCACCGCGCCAGGCTCCGGAACGCGCAGCACATCACCGGCCAGGTGCGAACGCAGCACGTCGTGCCGTTCGAGCACCGCGTCAAGAGCCGCCCGCCACTTCGGCACATCACCGCCCGACGGTACGCACACCTCGACCCACTGACAGAACCCGTCGGCGGCCGAGCCAGCGCGTTCCAGCAGCTCACGCATGACGGGCGTCAGCGGCGCGTCCCCGACCGCGGGTGTTAGGTCCGGCGACACCACGACGGTCTGGTCACTGCAGCGCGCCGCGATCCCGGCGATGGTGCCGCCCTCGAACACGTCCCGTGCGGTCAGATGCAGGCCCTCCCGGCGAGCACGCGCGACCAGCCGGAGCGACGCGATGCTGTCGCCGCCAGCGTCGAGGAACCCGTCGTCGATCGTGACGTCCGGGCCGAGCAGTTCCCGAACCACTTGCAGCAGCACGGTTTCCGCCTCGGTCGCCGGTTGCCGAGCCGCCGCGACATTGCGCGGTCCAGGCGCGGGCAGCGCGGTCCGGTCGAGCTTGCCGCTGGGCCCGAGCGGCAGCCGCTCCAGCGAAAGCACTGCCGACGGCACCATATGCGCAGGCAGCTCAACGGCCAGATACTCGCGCAGCGCGGCCGGATCCGGGTCCGCGCCGCCGACCGGCACGACGTAGCCGACCAGCCGCCGGTCCCCCGGCCGGTCCTCGCGCACGAGCACGACCGCCGCCCGCACGTCCGGATGCCGCGCCAGCGCCGATTCGATCTCGCCCGGCTCGATCCGGAACCCGCGCAGTTTGACCTGGTGGTCGGCGCGGCCGAGGAACACCAACTGGCCGTCCGGCCGCCAGCGCACCAGGTCGCCGGTGCGGTACATCCGGTCGCCGGGCGCGCCGAACGGGTCGGCCACGAACCGCTCCGCGGTCTGCCCCGGCCGGTTCACGTACCCCCGCGCGAGCTTCGGCCCGGCCAGGTACAGCTCGCCGGTGACGCCGGTCCCGACCGGCCGCAGCCCCGCGTCCAGCACATACGCCCGCACCTGCGGGTCCGGCCGTCCGATCGGCAGCGGGCCGGGATCGTCGGCGGAATACACCCAGGTGACGGAGTTGATCGTGACCTCGGTCGGGCCGTAGGCGTTGAACAGCGCCCGCCGGCCGCCCCAGCGGTGCGCCAGCTCCGGGTCGAGCCGCTCGGCGCCGACGACGAAGAACACCTCCGGGTCCACCGTCGCGTCGTCCGGCATCGCGGACAGGAACGACGGCAGCAGGTTCAACCCGGTGACGCGGTGTTCGGCGGCGTAGGCGAGCAGGTCGTCGCCGGACCCGCGGACCTCCTCCGGCGCGATCACCGAGGTGCCGCCGGACAGCAGCGGCAGGAAGAACTGCCAGTACGACACGTCGAAACTCGTGGACGCGAAGTGCAGGTACCGCTCGCCGTGCCGGATGCCGACGACGTCCTCCTGCAGCGCGACCAGGCTCGGGATGCCGCGATGGGTGATCGCGACGCCCTTGGGTTTTCCGGTGGTGCCGGACGTGTAGATCACATACGCCAGCGAGTCCGGCGACGGAACCACGTCGTCCCAAGTAGACGGTCCATTCAGGACGAGCGGGTCGATCACCGGGATGCCGAAGCCGGGGTCCGAAGTGGACACAACGGCGGCGGGCGCGCTGTCCTTGACCAGATGCGCCAACCGTTCCGCGGGATATGTGGGGTCCATCGGAACGTGTACCGCACCGGCCTTGAGCACGCCGAACAGCGCGACGACCAGGTCGATGTCCCGTTCCAGCAGCACCGCGACCGGGTCTTGTTCCCGCACCCCGGCCTCGCGCAAGGCGTGCGCGAGCTGGTTCGCCTTCCGGTCCAGTTCCGCGTAGGTC
>NZ_JBSFNS010000061.1:0-46483 GCF_053587275.1 Amycolatopsis sp. NPDC003676 | reverse complement strand
CGTTGGGGGGGTGATTGTAAGGGCGTTAAAGATGCCTTGACAAGCACCCCCGAACCGCAGGGCGGCTTTGGATCGGGGTTGGGGGCGGTGTGGGTGCCTCGATCGGTGGGTGCATCGGTGCGGTTTTTATCGTGAGGGGGACCCTCAGGGAATCTGATTCCCTCAGGGTTCCCCTCACGGCGTTTTTTTAGCGGAGTTGTTGGCGGATTACTTTTGCTTCGCCTTCCATCCCGGCGTAAAGGGGGTGGTAGGGGGCTGCGGCCAGCAGGTTCAGGTCTTTGCCGTTGATCCACGCTACGCCTTGGGGTTGGCAGGCGTCGTGGCCGAAGGACGGGGTGTAGGTGTCCACATAGGACGATTGGCCGTCCGCCTCGACCGCGTTGCTTACTGCGCTGTTCAGGGCTTCTTCGACGCTCGAGAGCCAGGCGTAGTCGCCGTTCGCGAAGGGCAGGACGTCTGGGCAGTAGCCTTCTGCGGGGGCGATGCGGGGGTAGCCGATGGCCAGCACCTTGGCGTGCGGGGAGCGGGCGTGGATTCCGGCCAGGACCTGCTGGATGGCTGCTTGCGTCTTGGGGAGCAGCGCCTTGATCGTGTCTACGCCGTCGACGGTGAAGTGGCGTTGGCACGGGTTTCCGGTCGGGTCCGAATCGCGCAAGGTCGGGCAAGTGTCGACTAGCTTGCCGAACAGGCCCGAATCGTTGCCGCCGATGCCGACTGTCACCAGATCGGTGTCGGAGCGCAGTGCGGAGAACTGCGGAGGGTTCTGGCCTAGCGGCACGCTTTGCGGGGCGGTCATGTGCGACGTGTTCGCGCCGCCGCAGCTGACGTCGGTGAAGCGGTCCACGTCCAGGGAGTCCGCCACCATCGACGGGTAGTTGGACGTCGAGCGGAAGCAGCCGAACGGATCCAGCCGGGGCAGCGGGATGAGCGGCCCCGATGTGTAGGAGTCGCCTAGGGCGACGTAGTGGCGGTAATGCCGGGGCGCGGCGCTCGCGGCCGCCGCCGTCGACAGAAGCAGTGCGGCCGCCGCTATTGCGGCCAGCACGATTCGGATGATGCGCATGCGAACCCCGTCCTCCCGAGCGGTACGACCCGCTTTACCTTTCGGCACCGAGGGCGCGAGCGCTCTCCGCCGATCGGGTGGTCGGGGCGGGTTTTCACCCGGCTGCGGGGTGATCTGTGGGTTTCCGCCAGGTCAGCAGGTACCGCCAGAAGACCAGCGGGCGGACGGTGCTGCCGGGGAGCAGGCGGGCGGCGTCTCGGCGGACGTCGTTCAGCGGCGGGAATTTCATGTGCACGGGGGCTTTGGCGACGGGGTCCGGGCCGCCATTGAGGCGGTCTCCGGCGAAGACGATCAGCCTGGCCAGGGCGTTCGCGGGGGCGGCGACGAACTCGCGGGCGAAGTCGCTCGGGCGGCTGGGGCGGGCGCAGCCGAGTACTGCGAGCACGCCGCCGGGGGCGAGGGCGTCGCGGAGTCTCGTGACGGTTTCGAACTGGACATGGTGCAGGGACGCCAGGCAGGAGATGAAGGCGTAGGACCCAAGGTCCAAGGGATCGGTGGTGACGTCTGCGCGGCGGTATTCGACCGTGCCTGGTCCTGGCGAACCGGCGGCGGTCGCGCGCGTGACCATTTCGGCCGAGGTGTCGATGCCTTCGACGGTCATTCCGGCGGCGGCCAGTTTGCGCGCGAATCGGCCGTCGCCGCAGCCGACGTCCAGGGCCCGGCCGGGGCCTGGCGGCAGGAGCCGGAGCAGTGCCGGGTGATAGTGATGGTTGTGGTCGAAGGGCATGTGCCCGACCTTGCCACGGATCGCTGCGGGCGTGATCACGCGCGGGCCCCGGGGCCGCTGGGCGCGAGGCGGCCCCGGGTACGCTCGAGGATGTGCCGGGCCGAACCTTTCGCCTGGTCTTCCCGGTCGCGCGACCGCGCCGGGACAGCGACTTCAAGGAGTGCACGAGTGCCGCGCGGTGAGGAGCCCGAGGAGACCCGGCGGCCGGATCTCGCCGATCCGGACAGTTTCGCGGGGGTCGACGAACTGGGCGCGCTCGCGCACAGCGAAGACGAGTACGACGCCGGGAACGAGCTGGAGCCCGACCTCGACGCGCCGGACGCGGCCTACACCGTCGGCGGCGGGTCGCGCGGCGGGATCGGCGGCATCGGCCAGCTCGGCGACAACCTGGCGACCGGCCCGGTCCCCGATCTGCACGCCGAAGAGGGCACTGAGCTGCACGAACTCGACGACGAGGGCGCGCCGGCCGAGTTCGGCGACGAGAACGGCCCGGAGGCGCGCCGCGACCTGATGGCCGCCGAGGCCGAGCTGAACCAGCGCTGGCCGGAGACGAAGCTCGAACCGTCGCTCGCCCGGATC
The DNA here is from genome assembly GCF_053587275.1 of Amycolatopsis sp. NPDC003676. Classification (NCBI taxonomy): domain Bacteria; kingdom Bacillati; phylum Actinomycetota; class Actinomycetes; order Pseudonocardiales; family Pseudonocardiaceae; genus Amycolatopsis; species Amycolatopsis sp. NPDC003676. The sequence continues at coordinate 44,114 of NZ_JBSFNS010000061.1, read as the reverse complement.
CAGGCGCTGATGACGCTGCTCGGCGAGCCGAACCAGGGCTACCCGGTGGTGCACGTCGCGGGGACCAACGGCAAGGGCTCGGTCGCCCGGATGGTCGATTCGCTGCTGACCCGCATGGGCCTCCGGTCGGGCCGCTACACCAGCCCGCACCTGCAGCTCGTCACCGAGCGGATCGCGCTCGACGGCCGCCCGATCTCCGCCGCCCGCTACGCCGAGCTGTACCAGGACATCGCGCCGTACGTGGCGATGGTGGACGGCGCGAGCGAGGACGGCGTGCCGATGAGCAAGTTCGAGGTGCTCACCGGGATGGCGTTCGCGGCGTTCTCCGACGCCCCGGTCGAGGCCGCGGTGATCGAGGCGGGCATGGGCGGCGCGTGGGACGCGACGAACGTGGCCGACGCGCAGGTCGCGGTCATCACGCCGATCGGGCTGGACCACACCGAATACCTCGGCCCGACGCCGGTCGACGCCGCCGCGGAGAAGGCCGGGATCATCAAGCCCGGGTCGGTCGCGGTGATCGGCGAGCAGGATCCCGAGGTGCTGAACGTCCTGCTGAAACGCACGGTCGAGGTCGACGCCGCGGTGGCGCGCGCGGGCAGCGAGTTCGGCGTGCTCGAACGCGAGGTCGCGGTCGGCGGGCAGATGCTGAAGCTGCAGGGCCTCGGCGGCGTGTACGACGAGATCTTCCTGCCGCTGCACGGTGCGCACCAGGCGGCGAACGCGGCGCTCGCGCTGGCCGCGGTCGAGGCGTTTTTCGGGGCGGGCAAAGACAAACAGCTCGTCGTCGAGGCGGTGCGCGAGGCGTTCGCCGAGGTCGAGAACCCCGGCCGGCTCGAACGCGTGCGGGCCGCCCCGGCGGTCATGGTCGACGCCGCGCACAACCCGATGGGCGCGCGGGCGCTCGCCGCGACGATCACCGACGAGTTCAACTTCCGGCGGCTCGTCGCGGTCGTCGGCGTGCTGGCCGACAAGGACGCGCGCGGCATCCTGGACGCGCTGGAGCCGGTGGTGTCCGACGTCGTGGTCACGCGCAGTTCGTCGCCGCGGTCGCTGCCGGTCGAGGACCTGGCCGAGCTGGCCGCGTCGATCTTCGGCGAGGACCGTGTGCTCGCCGAACCCAACCTGGAGACCGCGATCGAGACCGCGATCGGCCTCGTGGAGCAGAGCGACGACCCGGAGGAACCGCTCGCGGGCGGCGGCGTGCTGGTGACCGGATCCGTGGTCACCGCGGGCGACGCGCGCACGCTGTTCGGGAAGGAACCGGCATGAGCGAGAACCCTGAGACTCCTGCGACGCCGGTGAAGCCGCCCGCGAAGGACCCGATGAAGGGCTTCCGCGGCGTCATGGCGGGCACGCTGATCATGGAGGCGATCACCGTCGCGCTCGCGCTGCCAGTCGTCGCGAAACTCGGCGGCGGCATCACGAGCTTCACCGGCTGGACGGTCATCGCGTTGGCCGTGGTGCTGATCGTGCTGTGCGGGATGCTCAAGCACGTCTGGGCGGTGCCGGTGATCCTGCTGCTGCAGCTGGCGATCATCGCGATCGGCATCACGCAACCGGCGATCGCGATCATCGGGATCATCTTCCTGGCCGCGTTCGTGTGGTTCCTGTGGCTGCGCCGCGACGTCGCGCGCCGGATGGCCGCGGGGACGCTGCCGAGCCAGCAGCAGCCGCAGGCTTAAGCGTGCGGTACTGGCAGCCGTACTGGTGGCGGCTGTCGTTCCGCGCGGACGGCGAACCGGGATGGGCGGTGCTGGGTCCGGGCGAGTTCAGCCAGGTTCCGAACGACGCGCTCAAGAACGGATCGCTCGAAGCGTGGGCCGACGCTCTGCTCGAGGAAGCGCCGGACGAACTCGACAACCTCCGCGGCGATCTGCTCCTCGAATGCTTTCCGGAACCCGGCGCCGCGCCGGTGTACTCCCGCGAGGTGCGGCTCAGCGGTAGACGCTGACCTCGATCAAGTTCCGGTCCGGGTCCCGGAAGTACACGCTCCGGATCGGCCCGGTCGCCCCGGTGCGGTCGACCGGGCCCTCCTCGACCGGCACCCCGGCCCCGGCCAGATCTTCGACGACCTGCTCCAGCGAATCGCTCGTGATCAGGCACAGATCCGCGCTGCCCGGCGTCGGCCGTTCCGCCTTGGGCTCGAACTCGTGCCCGGCCTCGTGCAGGTTGATCTTGCTGGCGCCGAACGTCAGCGCCTTGCGGCCGGCCCCGAACGTCACCTCGGTCATGCCGAGGACGCGCGTGTAGAAATCCACCGTCGCAGCGAGGTCGGCGACGGTGAGGACGAGGTGGTCGAGCCGGTCGATGCGCATGGTTTCACCCTATTCCGATGTAACGGCCGGGCCGCCACGGCGACGGTGCAAGTGTGATCGTGGTGCGCGAGCTGAGCGTGGACAACTGGGCGGAGTGGCGCGACCTCCGGCTGGCGGCGCTGCGCGAGGACCCGGAGGCGTTCAGCTCGAAACTCGCGGACTGGCAAGGCGAAGGCGACACCGAACCGCGCTGGCGGGCCCGGTTGCGCGACGTCTCGCTCAACGTCCTCGCCGACCTCGACGGCGTTCCGGCGGGCATGGTCAGCGGTCACCTTTCCGAACGTGGCGACACCGCCACACTGATGTCGATGTGGGTCGCTCCCTCGGCGCGCGGCAGGGGAGTCGGGGACGCGCTCGTCCGAGCGGTCGTGCGCTGGAGCGAAGGGCGCGGGGCGGGCGAGTTGGCGTTGCGGGTCGCGGGCGGCAATGAGTACGCCTTGGCCTTGTACCAACGGCACGGGTTCGTGGAGCGTCCGCTGTCCGAACCCAGCGAATGCGAGCACGAGCTGGTCCGGGAAGCGCACCGAGCGTGACGATCGGCTGTGAGCTTCCTCCTGACGAGTGAGCCGTTCACCCGTCGGTCAGCCCGAGTTGGCCGCTTGGCCGTGGTCGCCGGATAGAACGACCGCCATGACCGAAACGACCCCATCGCGGCGCTCCGTGCTCAAAGCCGGAATCGCCGTGCCCGCGCTCGCCGCGGCAGGCGGACTGTTGCTGCCCGGCTCCGCGTCGGCCGCCCCGCTCGTCCGCCGCGACCGTCCGGTGCTCGCCCACGGCGTCGCGTCCGGGGACGTGACCACCGGCTCCGGCATCGTGTGGTCGCGGGCCGACCGCCCGGCGCGGCTGATGGTCGAGGTCGCGCGCGACCCGTCGTTCCGGCACGCCCGCCGGGTGCCCGGCCCGTTCGTCACGCCCGCCACCGGCGGCACCGGCAAGGTGCGCGTCGCCGGGTTGGCCCCCGGCACCGAGTACCACTACCGCGTCACCGCCGTGGACCTCGACGGCCGCAGCGCGAGCGAGCCGGTCGCCGGCCGGTTCTCCACCGCGCCGGTCGGCCGCGCGAACACGCGGATCCTGTGGAGCGGCGACGTCGTCGGCCAGAACTACGGCATCAACCCAGGCCTCGGCGGCATGACGATCTTCTCCGCGATGGCCGACCGCCGTCCGGACCTGTTCCTGCACAGCGGCGACACGGTGTACGCCGACGGCCCGCTCACCGAAACCGTCACGCTCCCCGGCGGCGCCGGGACCTGGCACAACATCGTGACGCCGGAGAAGTCGAAGGTCGCCGAGACTCTCGACGAATACCGCGGCCAGCACGCCTACAACCGGCTGGACGCCAACTTCCGCCGGTTCGCCGCGGAGGTTCCCGCTTGTGTCCAGTGGGATGATCATGAAGTAGTCAATAACTGGTACCCGGGCGAAATCCTCAACGACCGCCCCGAATACACCGAGAAGCGGGCCGACGTCTTGGCCCAGCGCGCGTTCCAGGCGTTCCACGAATGGCATCCGATCGACAGCCGCCAGGCGGTCGACGGCCGGGTGTACCGGAACTTCCGCTACGGCAGCCGGGTCGAGGTGTTCGTCCTCGACATGCGCACCTACCGCGACGCCAACACCTCCGACCAGACCAAGCCCGGCCACATCCTCGGCGACGCGCAGGCCCGTTGGCTGGCCGACGCGCTCCGGCGCAGCACCGCGACCTGGAAGATCGTCCAGGCGGACATGCCGATCGGCCTCGTCGTGCCGGACGGCAAGGACATCGAGGCGGTCGCCAACGGCCTGCCCGGCGCGCCCGGCGGCCGCGAGACCGAACTGGCCTGGGTGCTGAAGCAGATCTCGCGCAATCGCGTGCGCAATGTCGTCTGGCTGACCGCCGACGTCCACTACACCGCCGCGCACCACTATTCGCCCGAGCGCGCCGCGTTCCAGGACTTCGACCCGTTCTGGGAATTCGTGTCCGGCCCGCTCAACGCCGGCGCCTTCGGCCCGAACAAACTCGACCCGACGTTCGGCCCGGAAGCAGTGTTCGTGCACGCCCCGCAGACGCAGAATTCCTCGCCGGTGCAAGGATTCCAGCACTTCGGGGAGGTGAATGTGGACGGTGCCAGCGGGGCGCTGACGGTCGACCTGCGCGACGCGACCGGGGCCTCGCTGTGGTCGAAGACGCTGCAGCCCCAGCGTCGCTGACCGGCCCGGTCAAGGCGTCGGATAGGCTCGGCTGTCGAATAACACGAATCCGCACAAGGAGAAATACCGTCGTGACTGAACGCACGCTGGTCCTCGTCAAGCCCGATGGCGTCGCGCGCGGCCTCGTCGGCGAGGTCGTTTCGCGCATCGAGCGCAAGGGCCTGAAGCTGGCCGCGCTGGAACTGCGCACCGTCGAGCGCTCCGTGGCCGAGGAGCACTACGCGGAGCACAAGGAGCGCCCGTTCTTCGGCGACCTGCTGGAGTTCATCACGTCCGGCCCGCTGGTCGCGCTGGCCGTCGAGGGCCCGCGCGCGATCGCCGCGTTCCGCCAGCTGGCCGGCGGCACCGACCCGGTCGAGAAGGCCACCCCGGGCACCCTGCGCGGCGACTTCGCGCTGGAGACCCAGTACAACCTGGTGCACGGCTCGGACTCGCCGGAGTCGGCCGAGCGCGAGCTGAAGCTGTGGTTCCCGGACCTATGATCCGGCGCTAGACCCCGCGAACGCCGGGCCGGGACTTCGGTTCCGGCCCGGCGTTCGTGTTTCCGGACGCAGTTATTTCCAGTGCTCGGAACCCAGCGCATCGGTTAACCTCCACCGGTGACTGCCCTGCCGCTGCCGCCCCGCGATTACCTGCCCCACCTGCGCTCGCTCACCGAGGCCTTCGCCGCGGAAGCCGCGGGCGACCTCGACAACCCGGTCCCGTACTGCGGCGACTGGACGAAACGCGACCTCGTCACGCACCTGGGCAACGTGCACCGGTGGGCCGCCGGGATCGTCCGGACCGGCGCACTGAGCGACCAGGAATTCGACGTCTCGCCGAGCGGCGACCTCGCGCCCTGGTATGCCGAAAGCGCCGCCGAACTGCTCGCCGCGCTCGAAGCGGCCGATCCCGCCGACCCGTGCTGGGTTTTCGGCGCCGCGGAGAAGGCGAAGGGGTTCTGGTTCCGCCGTCAGGTGCACGAAACCGCCGTGCATCTAGTCGATCTGTTCGGTGCGCGCGGCGCAACAACGCAGCTTGACCTGCTGATCGCCGCCGACGGCGTCCTCGAGGTTCTCGGCACGATGCTGCCGCGCGTCGCGCGCTGGAAGCACGAGGTCCCGCTGGCCGCGCCGATCACCTTGCGCGCCACCGACACCGGGCACGCGTGGACCGTCGTGCCCGGCGACCCGCCCGAGCTGGGCGAGGGCGAAGCGGTGGCTACGGTCGCGGCGCCCGCGCAGGATTTGCTGTTGCTGCTGTGGAATCGCACCGACATCCAGCCAGAGATCGCTGGCGACGAAGCCGTCGCGAAGGCGTTTCTCGCCGCGCGCATGACTCCCTGAGCGGATAATCCTGCGCCATTCAGGTCCCGTTCACCGCGGGGACTTCCGGCGGTCGCGCCGATGGATTTGGCTGACCTGAGCCATTTTCGCGATCGTGGGGTACCTGGTGAAAAGATCAAGATCCGTGCTGCTCAGCGCCCTCCTGGTGCTGACGCTGGCCACGCCTGCCACTGCCGACCCGCTCTCCGCTCCGCTCGGCCCGCCGCCGGTCGAGGGCGCGCCCGCCTTCTCCTCGGCCCGGGAGGCGGCGGCCGTCGCCGCGACGCCCGGCGCCGACGACGGCCTCGAAACCAGCAGCGCCACCAACGCGGTGGCACCTGGTCTGAACCTCACTCAATTCGACCGCTTCGACCCGAAGGGCTGGATCCGCGGCGACGCGCTGAGCGTCGACCTCACCAGCAAGGTCCTGAAGCCGACTTACCTCAGCCCGGGCACCGTTTCCGCGCGCACCCCGCTGTCCCAGCAGGTCGCTCGCGCCGGTGCGGTCGCGGGCGTCAACGGCGATTTCTTCGACATCAACGCCTCCGGCGCGCCGCTCGGTGTCGGCATCGACAACGGCGAACTGCACAACGCGCCCGCGTCCGGCCACAACACCACCGCCGCGATCACCGACCAGGGCCGTGCGAAGCTCGCCGACATCTTCCTCGAAGCGTCGGTCACGCTGCCTGATGGTCGCGTTGTTCCGGCCACGAACTTCAACAGCCCGGTGCTCGCGAAGGACGCTCTCGGCGTCTACACGCCGCTCTGGGGCGCTTCGGCGCGCGCGACATCGGTTGCTGGTGCGCAGCGTGTCGCCGAGGTCGAGATCCGCGACGGTGTCGTGACGCAGGTGCGTCCGAAGCCCGCGGACGGCCCGATTCCGGCTGGCAGCACGCTGCTGCTCGGCCGTGAAGCTGGCGCGGATGCGTTGTCGGCGCTGAAGATCGGCGACCGTGTTGGCGTTTCGTACGCGCCTCGGACCGACGCGGGCAAGATCGCGGTCGCGGTCGGCGGGAACAAGACGCTGCTGAAGGACGGACAGCTCCAGCAACTCGACGACGTCACCCTCGCCCCGCGTACCGGCGTCGGTTTTTCCGCTGACGGCAAGCAGATGTGGCTCGTCACGGTCGACGGTCGTCAGGCCGACAGCCGCGGCATGACCGAGCTGGAAATGGCCCGGCAGCTGAAGCGACTGGGTGCCAACGACGCGATCAACCTCGACGGCGGCGGCTCCTCGACGCTGCTCGCGCGTGGCGAAGGAGAGGCGGCGCCGTCGGTGCGCAACTCGCCTTCGGACGGCGGGGAACGCTTGGTGCCCAACGGCATCGGCGTCGCGACCGTCCCCGGCAGCGGGCGGCTTGCCGGCTTCGCGCCCGCCCCCGCGCAGGAGGGCGACAACTCGACGCGCGTGCTGTCCGGCCTGAGCCGTGCGCTCGTGCCGAACGGACACGACGAGACTGGTGCGGCGGTAGGGTCGAAGCCGTTCTGGACTACGTCGAACCCGTTCCGCGGCACCGTCACGAAGAACGTCTTCACCGCGCAGCCCGACTTCCTGCACCCGGACGCGCGCGCCGACGTCACCGTTACCGCACACCAGAACTTCGTGAACGGCCGCACGAAGCTGACCGTGCTGGGCAAGCCGGTCCGCCTCGGTGCGAGCACGAAGCAGGTCGCGCTGTCCGGTGCCGACGCGCGCGGCGAGTTCCAGGTCTACGGCTACGACGCGGACGGTTACGGCACCTGGATCGAACCGTCGGATGTGAAGCTCGAATACGACCCCGCCGTGGTGAAGATCGAGCCGTCGGGCAAGGGGTTCGCGGTGTCCGCGAAGACCGCGTCCGGGGCCACCGCGATCACCGTGCACGCTGGCGGGAAGACCATGCATCTGGCGGCTTCGGTGGGCACCGAAGCCAAGGTCGCGGCTCCGCTGGCCGGTCCGGAAGGCTGGTCCGCCACGGTGTACCCGGCGGTCGTCGGCGCTGCGCTGTCGTCAGCGGACGGCCGCAACGGCGGGAAGGGCCTGGCGCTCGACTACCGGCTCACCGGCACCACCGCCACTCGCGCCGCGTATGTCAACGCCGCCAACCCGATCCCGGTTCCGGCCGGCACGCAGAAGATCGGCATGTGGATCAACGGCGACGGCAAGGGCGCCTGGATCCGCGCGGAACTCCGCGACGGCGCCAACACCGCGTCCATTGTGGACCTTTCGCTGAGCGTCACCTGGACCGGCTGGCGCTACGTGACCGCCGCGGTGCCCGCCGGACTGCCGGACGGGCAGCGGTTCACCCGCTTCTACGCCGTGGAAACCGCGGCAGGCAAGCAATACGAGGGCAAGCTGGTCTTCAACGACCTCACTTTCGAGGTCGCGCCGACCACGGCCGTGCCGCACGATCCGGCAGTCCCGGACCCGGCGCTCGTCACCAACGGCACGCTCGGCAAGGGCGGCCTGAAGATCGCGGTCGTCAGCGATGCCCAGTTCACCGCCGACGCTCCGGACGGCCCGCTCGTCGCCCAAGCCCGCCGGGCGCTGCGTGAGGCTGTCGCCGCGAAACCGGACCTCGTCCTGATCAACGGCGACTTCGTGGACCGCGGCACCGCGCCGGACTTTGTCCTGGCCCGCAAGATCATCACGGAAGAGCTGGACGGCCGCGTCCCCTGGTACTACGTCCCCGGCAACCACGAAGCCGAAGCTGGCGACGGTCTGAAGAACTTCCAGGCCGCGTTCGGGGAAACCCACCGCGTGGTCGACGTGCACGGCGTGCGGCTGATCCTGATGGACTCCTCGCGCGGCTCGCTGCGAGCCGGTGGGTTCGACCAGGTCCGCATGATGCGCGAGGCGCTCGACAACGCCGCGCAGGACCGTTCGGTGCGCGGCGTGGTCGTCGCGATGCACCACCCGGTGAAGGACCCGAGCCCGACCGGCAATTCGCAGCTGGGCGACCGGAAGGAGGCCGCGCTGCTGCAGACGTGGCTGACCGGTTTCGAGGAAAAGTCCGGCAAACCGGCGGCTTCGCTGGCCTCGCACGCGGGCGTGTTCGGCCTGTCGCGCACGGACGGCGTGCCTTATCTGGTGAACGGCAACTCTGGCAAGACTCCTGCTGCCGCTCCCGGCGACGGCGGTTTCGTCGGCTGGACCATGGTGCAGGTCGACCCTGCGGACCGCAGCCAACCGGTGCGGTTCGAGACGCACCCCAACGTCGACGCGCTGACCGTGACCGGCCCAGGCACGCTGCCGTGGGGCGGCACCGGCAAGGTGACCGCTGCGGTCACGCAGGAAGGCCGGTCGATTCCGGTGGCGTATCCGGTGAGCGCCGTCTGGGGCGGTCGCGGGGTGCACATCGGCAGCTGGCCGCCTGCCCCGTGGGACGTGGTGTCGCTCGACCCGGCGACCGGTTCGGTGCGGGGCTTGCGGCCGGGGACGACGGAGATCTCGGTGACGGTGAACGGGGTGACCCGCTCGGTTCTGGTGACGGTGCGCTGATTGCTGGCGGGGCGGTCCTCGGGCCGCCCCGCTATTTCCGCGCGGTGCTGCGCCACAGGCTGATCGCGAGCGGGACGATCACGACGTCGAGGATCGGGTGGAACACGCTGAACGGGTTGGGATGGACGGCGACCAGCCGGTAGAGCCCGAGCAGCCCGCCGATCGCGGGGAAGATCGCGGCCGCGAGGAAGGCGGGCCGCGCTTGCCGGAACACCCCGGCCGCGATGGCCGCGTAAAGGACCCCGAAGGCCGCTGATCCGACCGTGTCCGAACCGGTTCCGTAGACGGCCAGCTGGCTCACGTGGGTTACCGCCGACAAGGCGAGGATCGAGCCGAGCAGCCGGGAACGGCTCTGCGAAGCCTCGGGGGAGAGCAGCACAGCCGTGCCTCCAAACGGTCAGGTAACCTGACTAAAAAAGGTAAGGTAGCCTGACTGGTGTGTCAACCCCGCAGGAACCGCCCGCCCTCGTCGCGCTGACCGGCTCGTCGCGCCTCGGCGCGCTGGCCAGGCGGCTTGCTCAAGCGGTGACCGCCGGAGTGCTCGCCGAAGTGCAGAAGCGGGACGCCCGGATCCGCGCGGTCCATCTGCGGGTGTTCGCGTCGCTGGAGAACGGACCGGCCCGAGCAGTCGCCGTCGCCCGGCTTCTGGGGACCACCAAACAGACGACCGGGCCGGTGATCGACGAGCTCGTCGCGTGGGGTTATCTCGCTCGCCGCGACGATCCTGCCGATGCCCGGGCGAAACTCGTCGATTTCACTGGCGCGGGGCGAGAGTTGGCTGAAGCGGCGGCGGAAGCGGTTCGCGTGCTGGAATCGCGGATGGCTGACGAGGTCGGGCGCGAGGAACTGGATCGCTGCCGGGAAACGTTGTGGCGGGCCATCGAGTCGCTCGGGGGCTGAGGAAACAGGTCGAGAATTGTCGGTCCCTCCCTCTACTGTCGTTCTCGTGGGAGAGTCGGCATCGGAACCAGCGCTCGTGCAAGCGAAGGCGCTGGTCAAACGGTTCGGGGAATTCGAGGCAGTCCGCGGCATCGACGTCGAGGTGCGGCCGGGGGAGGCATTCGGCTTCCTCGGGCCCAACGGCGCCGGGAAGTCGTCGACGATGCGGATGATCGCGTGCGTGTCTCCGCGCACCGACGGCGATCTGCGCGTCCTCGGCATGGACCCGGACGTGGACGGGCCGCGGATCCGCGCGCGCCTGGGCGTAGTGCCGCAGGAGGACAACCTCGACGTGGAGCTCACCGTCCGGCAGAACCTCCACGTTTACGGCCGCTATTTCGGTCTTTCCCGCGCGCACGTGCGGCAGAAAGCCATCGAGCTGATGGAGTTCGCGCAGCTGTCCGACCGCGCCGAGAAACCGGTCGATTCCCTGTCCGGTGGCATGAAGCGGCGGCTCACCATCGCCCGGTCCCTGGTCAACGATCCGGAACTGCTGCTGCTCGACGAACCGACCACCGGCCTCGACCCGCAAGCGCGGCATCTGTTGTGGGACCGGCTTTTCCGGCTCAAAGCGCGCGGCACCACGCTGATCGTCACCACCCATTACATGGATGAAGCAGAACAACTCTGCGACAGGCTGGTCGTCATGGACGGCGGCCGGATCGCCGCGGAAGGCTCGCCCGCCGACCTGATCGCCCGGCATTCCACCCGCGAAGTCGTCGAGCTGCGGTTCGCGCCGGGGGAGCAGCAGGACGCGGCGAACCGGCTCGACGGGCTGGCCGAACGCGTCGAAGTCCTCCCGGACCGGGTGCTGCTCTACACGATGACCGGCGAGGCCACCCTGGAGCGCGCCCACGAGCGCGGCCTGCGCCCGCTGTCGAGCCTGGTGCGGCGCAGTTCCCTGGAGGACGTGTTCCTCCGCCTCACCGGCCGGACGTTGGTGGACTGATGACCGCTCCCGCCACCGGCCGCGTCGTCGGCCGGTTCCACGGCGCCTGGCTGCGCGTCGAGGGCTACTGGACCTGGTACCGCCGACATTGGCTCAGCACGCTCTACTCCACCGGCCTGCAACCGGTGCTGTTCCTCGCCGCGATGGGGCTCGGCTTCGGCTCGCAGGTCAAGGCCGGTCCGGCGACCGGCGGAGTCTCGTACCTCGCCTACGTCGCCCCGGCGCTGCTCGTCGCCGGTGCGGCGCAGCAGGGCGTCAGCGAGTCGAGTTATCCGGTGCTCAGCGGATTCAAATGGCAGAAGGACTATCTGGCGGTCACCGCGACACCGGTGTCGCCAGGCCAGGTTCTCGGCGGGCACCAGATCTGGACCATTCTGCGGCTCGCCCTTTCCGGCGCGGTCTACGCGCTCGTCGCGTGGCTGTTCGGCGCGTGGGACAACGCGGGGGCGCTGCTGGTGATCCTCGTCGGCGTCCTCACCGGGCTCGCCTGCGGATCGCTGATCGCCGCGCTGGCGGCGTGGACCTTCGACGAGGGACAGCGGTTCGGGCTGATCTTCCGGTTCGTGGTCATCCCGATGACCTTGTTCTCCGGCACGTTCTTCCCGATCACCCAGCTGCCGCCGTACCTGCGCTGGCTCGCCTGGATTTCCCCGCTGTGGCACGGAACCGAGCTGTCCCGCGCCGTCACGCTCGGCGGGCGCGAGCTGCTCCCGGTGCTCGGGCACCTCGCGTATCTGGCGGTGCTGGTCGCGATCGGCTGGGCGATCGCGCACCGCGGCTTCTACCGACGGCTGGTGGCGTGATGACCGACCTGCAAAACGCCCCGATTCTCCCGCAGCGGCGCGGAATTCTGCTCCGCGTCCTGCCCTCGGGCATGTACAGCGGCCGCGCGACCGCGCTGATCGAACGCGCGCTCACCGTCTACGGACGGTCGTGGGGGATCCTCGTGTCCGGCGCGCTCGAGCCGTTGTTCTATCTGCTCGCGTTCCAGGTCGGCTTCGGCAAGCTGGTCACCACCGTGCCCGGGCCGGACGGGCAGCCGATGAGTTACGTCGCGTTCGTCGCGCCCGCGCTGCTGGCGTCGTCGGCGATGAACGGCGCGGTCTTCGAGTGCACGTACAACCTGTTCTTCAAACTGCGCTACGCCAAGACATACGACGCGATGCTGGCCACCCCGGTCGGCCCGCTCGACGTCGCGCTCGGCGAAATCGCGTGGGCGGTGATGCGCGGCGGGCTCTATTCGGTCGCGTTCCTGGCAGTCGCCGGAGTGATGGGGCTGCTCACGTCGTGGTGGGCGCTGCTGCTCCTGCCCGCCGCGCTGCTCGTGTCGTTCGCATTCGCCGCCATCAGCATCACGCTGGTGAGCTTCCTGAAGTCGACGTCCCAGTTCGACTACATCCAGCTCGTCCTGATGCCGATGTTCCTGTTCTCCACCACGTTCTTCCCGATCACGGTCTACCCGGAGGCGCTGCAGTGGCTGGTCCGCTGCTTCCCGCTGTACCACGGGGTCGAGCTGATGCGCGGGCTCTCCACCGGCATCTTCTCCTGGAGCATGCTCGGCAACCTGGCGTATCTGCTGGTGCTCGCCGCGATCGGGATCTGGGGCGCGACAAGGAGGATCGCGAAACTGCTGCTGACCTAAAACGGAGGCGGTCAGCGGGCCGGGCTGGGCCCGCCGACCGGCGCGGGAGCGACCGCGGACCGGGCGTCGACGAGACCGTGGCCGTAGAAGCCGTTGTATCCGTCGTAACCGGAGCAGTAGGCGTCCTGGACGCCGTCGCCGGTCAGGTCGTAGTTGTCCGGGCACGGCATCGGCGTCGCGCGTGAGTCGAGCGCGCGGCGCAGTTCGGCGGCCGACCACGTGGGATGCACCGACTTGAGCAACGCCAGCACTCCGGCGACGTGCGGCGCGGCCATCGACGTCCCGCACATCGGCGCGTACCCGCCAGGGACGGTCGAAACCACGCACCGGTCGTCGTCCCCGCCCGGGGCAGTGACATCAACCACACCGAGCCCATACGAGCTGTAGCCCGACTTCACCCGGTCCTGGCTGATCGCCGACGCCGTCACCACGTCCCGCAGCCCGGCCGGCAACGCCTCGCACTTCCCTGCGGCCGAAGGCGAACCCGAATGGGCCGACGGGGTGAGGCCGACCGCCTCGTTGGTCGCGGCGGCGACGTTCAAAGTGCCCTGCGAAGTCGCGTATTCGACAGCTCGCGCCAGCACCTCGTGCACCACGCCGCGGTCGTTGCCGCGCACGCACGACAGGGACCACGGGTTCACGAACCAGCTGCTGTTGGCGATCGGCAGATGCCGCGCCGCCGACCACATGATCCCGCAGACCGCCGCCTCGGGATCGGCGTAGCCGCGGTCGTCGATGACCTTCACCGAAGCGATCCGCACGCCCGGCGCGACTCCGGTGATGCCTTTGCCGTCGTCGGCCGCGGCGATGATGCCCGCGACGTGCGTGCCGTGCGCCGAGGTCGTCGGCTGCCACGCGGCCGGGCTCGGGTCCGGGACGCCGGTGAGACAGCCCGCCGAATCGTCCGGGTCCATCGCGGCGGCGAGGTCGGGGTGCTTCGGGTCGACGCCGGAGTCCAGCACGCCGACGACCACCGAACGGCTGCCGCCGGTCACCTGGTGCGCGGCCGGAGCGCCGATCAAGTCCATGTCCCACTGCTGCGCGGACAAGTCCGCGGCGGGAACTCGCGCCGGGTCGCTGAGCGGGAGCTCGGCTCGCGCGGGCTGCGCGGCGGTGCCCGGCTGTTCGGCGGCCGTCCGGGTGGCTTGCGCGCTGAACGTCCGTTCCGGGCCGAGGCGGTCCGCGAACGCCCGATCGGATGACGTGACGACCGCCACGGAAATCTGCGGGTAGTAGCCGGCGACCTGCCCGCAGGCCGCGCTCGCCTGCTGGCGGGCGGAAGATTCCGGGGCTCCCCGGTCGAACGCGACGACGTAGCGCACCGCCCGCCCGCCGGGAACGCATCCGGGACTCGCGACGGCCTGCGGAGAGACCGCGGCGCATCCGGCGAGGACCAGGAGGGAGCACACGGCCGCCCGCAGCGGCCGCGCCAGCACAGACACCGGACCTCCCACCGCGCGCGGGGCTATGCCGGGCGCCCGCGCGAGCGCCCGAGCCCGCACGCTAACCACCCCCGGCCCGGCGCGACAAGCGAAGCGCGGAAGTTCGCCCGAGTGCATGATCGCGGCACGCCCGGGCGCCTGCCGCGGGACACCGACTACACCGGGTGTCCCCCCGGGTGTGGGATACTCGCGTTGGCCGCTGCGCCGACGGGCATCCCGCCCGCGTCGTGAGCGGCCCGGAGGAGTGCCGGACCGGCACCACGCGCGTCGCCCCCGGGAGGCCGGGCCAAGGTCGATGTCGTGGCGGGTGGCCCGGGGGTCGCGAGCAGGCCGGCACCCCGCCGAGCAGACCAGGAACCGAGCGGCCGCCGACCGGCGGACCGCACGGCTGCCAGCAGGATTCCCGCCGCTGGTCACCACCACGGCGGGCACGGAACAGAAAGGGCCCCTGCGCGGCCGCGTCACCACCGGTGCGAACCGGCTGACGCGCCCGGGGGCGGAGGAGACATATGTCGAACGCGGACACACCCGCCGATCAGACCGGCGGGAATACCGTCGCACCCACGACCAGCAGGCTGGGCGAGCTGCCGCCGCGCATCCGCGTGCACGCGCTGGCCAAGCTGCTCGGCCTGAGCAGCCGCGACCTGCTCGGCAAGCTCGCCGAGCTGGGGGAGAGCCCTCGCAGCGCCCAGTCGAGCGTGACCAAGGAGGTCGCGCACCGCGTGGCGGTGATCCTCGACGCGGAGACCGCCACCGAGTCCGGCGGCTCCGCCCAGGACGCCTCCGGCGCGGCCGAGCAGAGCGCGACCGCCGAGGCCGCCCAGGAAGCCACCGCCGCGGCCGTCGCCGGAAGCGACGCCGAGCAGGCCGCGAGCACCGCCGGGTCCGCCCCGGAGGCCGCTGCCGGAACCGAAGCCGTCGAGCAGTCCGGCGGCCAGGCGACCGCCGGAGCCCGGGACGGCGAGGCCGCCCCCGAAGCCTCCGCCGCGAAGGACGTCGCCGCCCCGTCCGCCGCGCAGGACGTCGCCTCCACGGACGCCGCTTCGGAGTCCGCCCCGGCACAGGGCACTGGCTCTTCCCCGGAAACCGCCGCGGACCAGGGAACCGGTAGCTGGTCGGCCCGCCCGTTCTCCGCCGGGACCGCCGCCGCGGAAACCGGCCAGGAAGCCGCCGGGCAGGAGTCCGCTCAGGAGAGCGAGAAGCCCGCCCGCAGCCGCACCCGTCGCGCCCGCCGGGCCGTCGCGCCCGCGATCCCGGCCGAGCAGCAGGAAACCGAGCAGGCCACCCCGGCCCGCGGCCCCGTGCACGTGCCGGTCTTCGCCGCGCCGTCGCCAGTCTTCCTGCCGCCGGAGCCCGCGCAGCAGTCGCGCACCAAGCCCGAGCCGGTGTTCGGCGTCGGCGAGGCGCCCGCGCAGACCGAGCGTCCGGAGCGTCCCGGACGGACCGAGCGCGCCGCCGACACCGCTGAAGAAGAAACCACCGACGAGGCCCGCGACGAGCGTTCCGACGAGGACGGCGACGACGCGAGCGGCCGTCGCCGCCGGCGTCGCGGCCGTCGTGGCCGCGGCCGGGGCAAGGGCGGCGACGAGGCCCAGTCCGAGAACGAGGACGAAACCTCCGAGGGCCAGCACGACCAGCAGGCCAAGGACAGCAAGGACAAGACCGAGAAGCCGGACGAGGCGGGCGAAGCCGAAGCGGAGTCCGACGACGACGCCGAGTCCGACAGCGGCAGCAAGCGCCGCCGCCGTCGCCGCCGTCGCAAGGGCGGGGACGAGGACGGGGCCGAGGCCGCCGGCGGAGACGACCCGCCGAACACCGTCACGCACGTCCGCCAGGCCAAGGCCGCCGAGACCGAGCGCCCGGCGCGCGACGAGGTGCGCAGCGTCCGCGGCTCCACGCGGCTGGAGGCCAAGCGCCAGCGCCGCCGCGACGGCCGCGAGGCGGGCCGCCGCCGCGCCCCGATCCTGTCCGAGGCCGAGTTCCTGGCCCGCCGCGAATCGGTCGAGCGCACCATGGTCGTCTCCGAGAAGGGAGACTCCACGCAGATCGCCGTGCTCGAGGACGGCGTGCTGGTCGAGCACTTCCTGACGTCGTCGGGCACCGGCTCGATCGTCGGCAACGTCTACCTCGGCCGCGTCCAGAACGTGCTGCCCAGCATGGAGGCCGCGTTCATCGACATCGGCCGCGGCCGCAACGCCGTGCTCTACGCCGGCGAGGTCGACTGGGATTCGGCCGGGCTGGAGGGCAAGGCGCGCAAGATCGAGCAGGCGCTGTCCACCGGCGACAGCGTCCTGGTGCAGGTCACCAAGGACCCGGTCGGGCACAAGGGCGCCCGGCTGACCACGCAGATCTCGCTCCCCGGGCGCTTCCTCGTCTACGTCCCGGCGGGCGGGGCCACCGGCATCTCCCGCAAACTGCCGGAGAACGAGCGCCGCAGGCTCAAGGACATCCTCAAGCGGATCGTCCCGGAGGACGCGGGCGTCATCATCCGCACCGCGTCGGAGGGCATCGGCGAGGAGGAGCTGGGCCGCGACGTCGACCGCCTCAAGGCGCAGTGGGACGTCATCAAGGAGAAGGCCGCCGCCGCTTCCGGCAAAAAGGGCAACGCGCCGACCATGCTCTACGAAGAGCCGGACCTGCTGGTCAAGGTCGTGCGCGACCTCTTCACCGAGGACTTCGCCAAGCTGGAGGTCCAGGGCAGCAGGCCGTGGGACACCATCAACGACTACGTGCAGCACGTCGCGCCCGACCTCGCCGACCGCCTCAAGCGCTACACCGGCACCGGCGACGCGTTCGCCGACCACCGGATCGACGAGCAGATCACCAAGGCGCTCGACCGCAAGGTCTGGCTGCCCTCGGGCGGCTACCTGGTCATCGACCGCACCGAGGCGATGACCGTCATCGACGTCAACACCGGCAAGTTCACCGGCTCGGGCGGCAACCTCGAGGAGACGGTGACCCGCAACAACCTGGAGTCGGCGGAGGAGATCGTCCGCCAGCTGCGGCTGCGGGACATCGGCGGCATCATCGTCATCGACTTCATCGACATGGTGCTCGAGTCCAACCGCGAGCTGGTGCTGCGCAGGCTCACCGAATGCCTCGGCCGCGACCGCACGCGCCACCAGGTGGCCGAGGTCACGTCGCTGGGCCTCGTGCAGATGACGCGCAAGAAGATCGGCACCGGGCTGCTCGAGGCGTTCTCCACGCCGTGCGAGCACTGCAAGGGCCGCGGCGTCGTCGTGTCCACCGAACCGCAGCGCACCGCGGGCGGCGGCAACGGGAACGGGCACAACGGCAACAACGGCCACAGCCACGGCAGCGGCGACACCAAGAGCTCCCGGCGCTCCCGCGGCCGCGGCAAGGGCGAGGAGCAGCAGCACCACGAGCCCAAGGCCGAGCAGGCCGCCCCGGCTCCGACGCCGGTGCAGCGCGAGTCCGTGGTGTCGGCGGTGCAGGCCATGGCCAACGCGTCCAAGGCGAAGCACGAGCACCACGGTCCGGAAGGCTCGGCGGACACCGCGGAGGCGAAGGCCCACGAGCCGGTCAAGCCGTCCGAGCAGGACACCGCGACCGAGAAGGCCGAAGACAAGACGGAGGCCCCGGCCGCCGTCCAGCAGCCGGAGCCGAAGCAGCCGGAGCCCGCGGCCGCCCAGGCCGCGCCGGAGGCGGAACCCCAGCAGCCCGAGGCCGCCGAGGCGGACGCGGGAGAAGAACCCGAGGTCGACGTCCCGGCCCCGGCCGTGCGAAGCACCCGGCGCCGTCCGCGCCGCGCCGCTTCGCGTCCGGCGGGGCCGCCGGTGAAGGCTTCGGACCAGAGTTGATCCACCACGGGTACCCCGGGTGCAGCAGCGCCCGGGGCCTCCCGTAACCTGTAGTACGGCTCATCGCAAGCATGAGTTGCTGCGCGAGCACCTGGACCGTCTTCGGGCGGGCCGGCCGCGCCAGCCCCCTAACCCATTGTCGAGTAATGCAGGAGACATCCGTGTCGGCGTACGCGATCGTCAAGACCGGCGGCAAGCAGTACAAGGTTGCCGTTGGCGACGTCGTCGAGGTCGAGAAGCTCGAGGGCGAGCCGGGCACCGAGCACACCTTCCCCGCCGTGCTGTTCGTGGACGGTGGCGAGGTCACCACGGACGCCGACGCGTTGGCGAAGGTCTCGGTCACCGGCAAGGTCGTCGAGCAGACCAAGGGTCCGAAGATCCGGATCCACAAGTTCAAGAACAAGACCGGCTACCACAAGCGCCAGGGTCACCGGCAGAAGCTGACCCGCGTCGAGGTCACCGGCATCTCCAAGTAGTTCTTCGAACTTTCGAGACTGAAACTTTTCCTGGAAGGGGCTTGAGCGATGGCTCACAAGAAGGGTGCGTCCAGCTCCCGCAACGGTCGTGATTCGAACGCCCAGCGACTGGGTGTGAAGCGCTTCGGCGGCCAGGAGGTGAACGCGGGCGAGATCCTGATCCGCCAGCGGGGCACCAAGTTCCACCCCGGCGTGAACGTCGGCCGTGGCGGCGACGACACGCTGTTCGCGCTCGCCGCCGGTGCGGTCGAGTTCGGCTCGAAGCGCGGCCGCAAGACGGTCAACATCGTGCCAGTCGAAGCCTGATTCTCGGCTTCAGCGCATAAGAACCTCCGAACGAGGGGTGGGGCCGGAATACTCCGGTGCCACCCCTCGTTCGTTTTTGTCCGGATACTTTTTCGCACCATCGCACGTGAAGTGAGGCAAGCCCATGGCGTCCCGGTTCGTGGACCGCGCGGTCATCCATCTGACCGCCGGGGACGGGGGAAACGGCTGTGCCTCGGTGCACCGCGAGAAGTTCAAGCCGCTCGGCGGCCCGGACGGCGGCAACGGCGGCAACGGCGGTGACGTCACGCTGATCGTCGACGCCAACGTGCACACCCTGCTCGACTTCCACTTCCGCCCGCACGCCCGCGCGGGCAACGGCAAGATGGGCATGGGCAGCAACCGCAACGGCGCCGCCGGCGAGGGCCTGGAGATGAAGGTCCCGCCGGGCACCGTGGTGTTCACCGAGGACGGCGAACTCGTCGCCGACCTCACCAACCCCGGCACCCGGTTCATCGCCGCGCAGGGCGGCCGCGGCGGGCTCGGCAACGCCGCGCTGTCGTCGAAGGCCCGCAAGGCGCCGGGGTTCGCGCTGCTCGGCGAGCCGGGCGAGAGCCGCAACCTCGTGCTGGAGCTGCGTTCGGTCGCCGACGTGGGCCTGCTCGGCTTCCCGTCCGCGGGCAAGTCGTCGCTGATTTCCGTGCTGTCCGCGGCGAAGCCGAAGATCGCCGACTACCCGTTCACCACGCTCGTGCCGAACCTCGGCGTCATCACCGCCGGTTCGTCGGTGTTCACGATGGCCGACGTGCCGGGCCTGATCCCGGGCGCGTCCGAGGGACGCGGCCTCGGCCTGGACTTCCTGCGCCACATCGAACGCTGCGCCGTGCTGGTGCACGTGGTCGACTGCGCGACGCTGGAGCCGGGCCGCGATCCGCTGTCCGATGTGGACGCTCTCGAGGAGGAGCTGGCCCGCTATACGCCGGGCCTGGGCGGCAAGCTCGAGGAACGCCCGCGCGTGGTGGTGCTGAACAAGATCGACATCCCGGAAGCGGCCGAGCTGGCCGAGTTCGTGCGTCCCGAGCTGGAGGCTCGCGGGCTGCGCGTGTTCGAGGTGTCCACCGCGTCGCGCAAGGGCTTGAAGGAGCTGAGCTTCGCGCTGGCGGAGGTCGTCGAGGCCTACCGCGAGGCGCAGCCGGTGCTGGAGCCGGAGAAGATCGTGCTGCACCCGCTCGCGGTCGACGACAGCGGATTCACCGTCGAACGCGATCCCGAGGAAGAAGGCGGGTTCATCGTCCGCGGCTCGCGCCCGGAACGCTGGATCCGGCAGACGAACTTCGCCAACGACGAGGCCGTCGGCTACCTCGCGGACCGGCTCAACCGGCTCGGCGTCGAGGAAGCGCTGGCGAAGAACGGCGCGCGCCCGGGCAGCCCGGTCACCATCGGCGACATCCAGTTCGAATGGCAGCCCTCCACGCCGGGTGTCGCGGTGCACCTGTCCGGCCGCGGCACGGATGTCCGGCTGGAGCGCACCGACCGCGTCGGCGCGTCCGAGCGCAAGGAAGCCCGCCGGATCCGCCGCGACGGCACCGGCGAGGACGAAGAGCTGGTCGAAGAGGAAACCACCCCGTCCGTCGACTCCGAGCTGGACGACGTGTGGGACGACGAGGAGCAGGCGGAGCGCGACCGGTGAGCGGCACGCGCCACGAGATCGCGGAAGCCCGCCGGCTGGTCGTGAAGGTCGGTTCCTCGGCGTTGACGACTGCGGGCAGCGGCCTCGACGTCGCTCGCCTCGACGCCTTGGTCGACGCCATCGCGGACCGCGTTGCTCGCGACGCACAGATCGTCCTGGTGTCCTCGGGCGCGATCGGGGCCGGGCTCGCGCCGTTGAAGCTGGGCAAGCGTCCGGGCGACCTGGCGACGCAGCAGGCCGCGGCGAGCGTCGGGCAGCTCGCGCTGGCGCACGCGTACGCGGAATCGTTCGGCCGCTACTCGCTGACCGTCGGCCAGGTGCTGCTCACCTCGGACGACGTCGTCCGCCGCGCGCACTACCGCAACGCGCAACGCACGTTCTCCCGCCTGCTCGCGCTCGGCGCGGTGCCGGTCGTGAACGAGAACGACACCGTTGCCACGCAAGAGATCCGCTTCGGCGACAACGACCGGCTCGCCGCTTTGGTGGCGCATCTCGTCGGTGCCGACGCACTGGTCCTGCTGTCCGATGTGGACGGTCTGTACGACGGCGACCCGCGCGACGGTGCGACCCGCAAGATCACCGAGGTGCGCGGCGAGTCCGATGTGGAGGGCATCGCGGTCGGGATGTCGTCCTCGGGCCTGGGCACCGGCGGCATGGTCTCGAAACTCTCCGCGGCTCGTACCGCGGCCGGTGCCGGAATCCCCGTGCTGTTGGCCGCTGCGGCCGACGCCGGAGACGCGCTGCGCGCCGCGAACGTCGGCACCGCTTTCGCCCCCGCCGACACCCGCCTGTCCGCCCGCCGCTTTTGGCTCGGCTACGCCGCCGACACTTCCGGCCGCCTCCGCCTGGACGACGGTGCGGTGCGGGCGATCCTGCGCCGCCGTTCGCTGCTGGCGGCGGGAATCACTGGTCTGGACGGGGATTTCGAGGCCGGTGACGTGGTCGATCTGGTGGATTCGGCGGATGTCCCGGTGGCGCGTGGTGTGGTCGGTTTCGACGCGGGGGAGTTGCCCGCGTTGATCGGGCGGTCGAGTCATGAGGTTCCGGTGGAGCATCGCCGGGAGGTCGTGCACGCGGACGACCTCGTCCCGCTGCGCCGCTAAGAACCCCCGAGATGCCGCGCCACGCGTGCGAGCTGCTCCGCGTAATACTCCACAAAGGACTCTGACGCCGGATCCTCTCCGGTAAGCGCTTCCGCGACCCGGGGCAGCGACATCGGCGCGCTGGCTGCCGCCATCAGCATCAGCAGGAACGTCTTCGGGTCCACATCGGCCGGGAAATCGCCCGCTTCCTGCCGCGCCCGCATGTACTCGAGCTGCCCCCGCAGGAACTCGCGCTGCGACTCCGCGCCCGCCTCGTTCGGCGCGCCCTCGGCCATGTTCTCCCGCAGGAACAGCCGCGCCTGGTCCTGGTCGGCGAGGCCGCCCTTGGCGAAGTCCTCGAGCACGTCCGCGAGCGGCCGGTCGGTCGTGGTCATCGCGGCGAACCCGGCGAACGGTTCGCTCGCGACCTCAGCGTACAGGCCTTCCTTGCCGCCGAAGTAGTACGAGATCAGCTGCTTGTTCACGCCCGCGCGCTGCGCGATGTCGCTGACCCGCGCGGCCGCGTATCCCTTGCTGCCGAATTCGGCCTTCGCCGCCTCGAAAATGCGGGCCTTCGTGCGTTCGGGATCGCGCTGGCGCTCACCGGGGCGCGGCGCGCGGCGCGGGGTGGTCTCGGACACCTCGGCAGCCTAACCGACGCGTTAATCATCCTGAAGATTGACACAATCATCCGCGTGGATAATTATGGAACGAGACCGAGAGGGGATGACCGTGAACAAGATCAAGGTGGCGGTAGTCGGCGGCGGCACCGGCGGGTTGTGCCTGGCGCACGGCCTGTCGCGGGCCGGCATCGAGGTGGCGGTGTACGAGCGCAGCCGCACCCGGGCCGATCGCCTGCAGGGCTACCGCGTCCACATCGCGCCGATGGGCTCCGCCGCGCTGCACGAGTGCCTTCCGACGGCGGCGTGGGAGCAGTTCCTCGCGACGACGGGGGAAAGCAAGGGCGTGTTCGGCTTCGTCACCGAGCAGATGCGCGAACTGGCGGTCCTCGATGCTCCGCCGAGCGAGGATCCGGCTGCCGCGCACCATTCGGCGAGCCGGATCTCGATGCATCAGGTGCTGTCGTCCGGCCTGGACGGAATCCTGTGGTACGACAAGGAATTCGTGCGGTACGAGACCGGTCCGAAGGGGGTCGGCCTGCACTTCGCGGACGGCACCACCGCCGAGGCGGATCTGGTGATCGGCGCGGACGGAGCGAATTCCCGGGTCCGCGCGCAGCTGCTGCCACACGCGAAGCGGGTGGACACCGGGATCCGCACCGTGATCGGCAAATTCCCGTTGACCGACGAGTCCCGTGCGCTGCTCCCGGAGCGGTTGGCGACCGCTCCGACGTACGTGCTGCCGCCGGCGGGCAGCGGGATGTTCACCGCGCCGCACGAGTTTTCGTGGGCGTCGGTCAACGACGAGACCGCGACCGTCGACCCGGTCCTGTTCGACAACACCAGCAGCTACGTGATGTGGTCCTACGGCGCGAAAGCCGAGCGTTTCCCGGCCGACCTCGCCGAACTGGACCCTCCCGCGCTCCGTTCGCTGATCCTGGACCGGATCCGCGGCTGGCACCCGGGTTTCAGCCGATTGGTGGCCGGATCGCTGGACGCCACCGTGGCCATGCTGCCGATCCGCACGTCGGTGCCGGTCCGCGAGTGGGAGACCGGCCCGGTCACCCTGCTCGGCGACGCCGTGCACAGCATGACCCCGTTCCGCGGCATCGGCGCGAACATCGCCCTCCGCGACGCACAAGTGTTGTGCCGCACCCTTTCCCGCGGCGGGGACGTGACGGCCGCGGTCGCCGACTACGAACGGCAGATGCGGAAGTACGCGTACCCACAAGTCCGCGGTTCGCTGCGCAGTGCCGAGCAGTTCGTGACCGAAAGCCGGTTCAGCCGCAGCACGATGCGCGCGTCGATGGCCGCTATGGGGGCGGGTCTGTCGTTGCGGCGGAAGCTGCGCGGCTGAGGTCAGCCCGCGCCGTACCAGCGCCCGCCGGGCGGCATGGCGTACTCCGTGTACAGGAGCGCGGCCAGGGAATGCCAGCCGGTCTCGTCCGCGGTGAACGTCCGGCCGCCCGGCGCGATCAGCACCGCTTGGCCGCTGGCGTCGGCGACCAGCGAGATCGGCACGCGGTACTCGTCGTAGTCGTGCCGCACGAGCCAGCGCCACCCGATCGTGAACCGGCGGCGCGCGGTCACCGGATACCGCACGTCGACGTCGGAGACCCCGGTGCCGACGGTCGTCCAGAGTGGAGTGACGCGGAGTCCGGCCAGGTGCACGAGCTGCGGTTTCTTGCCGTCTGGTTCGAACCGGTAGTACGGCCGCCGGTGCCACTGCTCCCAGCGCAGCCGCCATCGCTCGCGGCGGATCGGGCGGCGCAGCCGGGCCAGCGCTTCGTCGACCAGCGCGAGGGCGCGGGCGAAGTCGGGATCGTTGCGGGACACGAGATTCTCCCCTCTCTCGCGCCCGAAGCTACTGAGGCGGCTCGGGACCGGTCCCGCTCTGCTCTTCCACCAGCGCACGGAGCTGGAACTTCTGGATTTTGCCGCTGGCGGTCCGGGGGAGTTCCGGAAACAGCTCCACGCGCTCCGGCCAGTACTGCTTGGCGACGCCCTTCTCCGAGAGAAAGCGGCGCAGCTTCTCCAGATCCAGGTGTGCGTCGGACTTGAGCACGAGACAGGCGCACGCGCGTTCCTGCAGGCGTGGATCGGGAACCGCGACCACGGCGACCGCTTCGACGTCCGGGTGTTCGTAAAGGACGTTCTCCACGTACGCGACCGGGATGTTCTCTCCGCCGCGGATGATCACGTCCTTGGTCCGGCCCGCGATGCGGAGGTACCCGTCGGCGTCGATGGCCGCGAGATCGCCGGTGTCGAACCAGTCGCCGGTGAAACTCTCGCGGGCCAGGTCAAGCCGTTCCGCGTAGCCGACGAACAGGAACGGCCCGGCGACCTGCAGCCGGCCTTCGGCGCCCGGCGGCAACTCGGTGCCGTCTGCGTCGACAACCCGGATCCGCATCCCCGGCCAGGGACAGCCGTCGGTGTCGATCAGCTTGTCGTCCGGATCGCCCGGGATGCCGAGCGTGACCAGTGCGTCCTCGCTCTGCCCCCAGCCGCCGAGCACGACGAGACCGGGCAGTTTCCGTCGCGCTTCCCGCACGAGCGCCCGGGGGATCGGCGCGCCCATGCAGCAAAACCGTTGCAGGGACTGGAGATCGTGCTCGGCGAGGTTCGGCGCGGACAGCAGGTCGTGCAGGAACGGCGTGGCGGCGGAGGTGTAGGTGATGCCGTGTTCGGCGACCAGTTCGACGAATCGCGCGGCATCCCACACGTCCTGCAACACGCAGGTCGCGCCGTTCTGCACGCCGAGCCTTGCACCGTAAAGGAAACCAGTGAGGTGCGCGAGCGTCGACGCCATGTGCAGGACGCTGTCGGAGGTGATGCCGAGCCGGTCGGGGAGGGGGTTGTTCGCGGCGATCGCGGTGTTGTGCGTGTGCATCACGCCCTTGGGCTCGCCGGTGGTGCCGGAGGTGAAGATCAGCAGCGTGACGTCGTTGGGATCGGGTCGCCACGACGGCAGTTCCCGCCGCTCTTCCCAGTGCGTCGCGGCGAACTCGTCCCAGGACGATCCGACCACCAGCACGTGCTCCAGATCCGGCCACTGCGGCCGGAGCCGCCGCGCCATCGCCGGATAGTCGAAACCGCGGAATTCCTGCGGCACCACCAGGACTTTCGACTTCGCGAGCGCCACCAT
Organism: Amycolatopsis sp. NPDC003676; assembly: GCF_053587275.1. NCBI lineage: Bacteria > Bacillati > Actinomycetota > Actinomycetes > Pseudonocardiales > Pseudonocardiaceae > Amycolatopsis > Amycolatopsis sp. NPDC003676. The sequence goes on along the minus strand of NZ_JBSFNS010000061.1, from coordinate 18,754 downwards.
GAAGCCGACCTCGCGGTCCCGGTAGATCGGGATGAGCGGGTTGCTGACCGCGCCGATCCGGCTCGCCGCGTAGTGCACGACGATCCATTCGATCCGGTTCGGCAGCTGGAACGACACGACGTCGCCGGGCCGGACACCCAGTTCCAGCAGCCCGAGCGCGCACCGGTCGACCTCCTGTTTCAGCTGGCCGAAGGTGACGCCGCGCTGTGAATCGACGAACGCGGTCTTGTCCGGCGTGGCCGCGGCGGCGTCGTCGAGGTAGTCGGTGATGGTGCGGTTCACCCAGTACCCGGCGCGGGTGTGGGCCTCGATCGTCTCGTCGTTGAGGATCGTCGCGAACGGCATGGCGGGCTCCGGGTCAGCTCATGGTGAGGCCGCCGCTGACGCTGACGGTCTGGCCGGTGACGTAGGCGGCCTCGTCGGAGGCCAGGAAGGCGACCACGTTCGCGATGTCGGACGGCTGCGCGAGCCGCCGGAACGGGATGGCTTTCGTCAGTGCTTCGCGCAGTTTCGGGTTGTCGCCGCCGAGCGAGGCGAACAGTTCGGTGTCAGCGGGACCGGGGCAGACGACGTTCGCGTTTACCTTGCTGCGCGCCAGTTCCCGGGCGATCGACTTCGTGAACGCGATGATGCCGCCCTTCGCCGCCGAGTACACCGCCTCGCCGGACGAACCGACGCGACCGGCGTCGGACGCGATGTTGACCACGGAACCGAAGCCCTGCTCGGCCATCACCGGCAAGACCTCGCGGCAGGTGTTGAGCACGCCGTAGAGGTTGATCTGCACGACGCGGTCCCAATCGGCACGGTCGGACTCGACGAACGGGCCCGCCTTGTCCCAGCCGGCGTTGTTGACCAGCACGTCGATCCGGCCGAACTGCGCGCGGACCTGCTCGACCGCGGCGGCGACGGATTCGGGGGACGTGACGTCGGTCTTCACCCCGAGCCCGCCGATCGCGGCCGCCGTTTCCTTCGCGGTGGTCTCGTTGATGTCGCTGACCACGACGGTCGCGCCCTCGGCGGCCAGCTTCTCGGCGATGCCGCGGCCGATGCCCTGACCTGCGCCGGTCACGATGATGACTTTGTCCTTCAACATGCTGTCTCCATTAGGGTGCGTAGGCGCGGCCGAGCAGGTTGCGCGCGATGACGAGCTTCGACACCTGCGCGGTGCCGTCGCCGATTTCGAGGCCGATCACGTCACGAAGCCGCTGCCCGACCGGGCTTTCGCTGGAGTACCCGAGGTGCCCGAACGTGAGCAGGCACTGGTGGATGGTCTCCGCGGCGAGCTTCGGCGCCCAGAACTTCGCCATCGCCGCCTCAGTGCTGTGCTCGACGTCGTTGTCCTTGCGCCACAACGCTTCGTAACAGACATGCCGGGCTCCGCGCAGGTACGTCGCCTGCTCGGCGAGCGGGAACGCGACGCCTTGGAAGGTGCCGATCGGACTGCCGAACGCCTCGCGGTCGCGGGACCACTGCAGTGCCTCGTCGAGCGAAACCTGCGCCGCGCCAAGGCAGGCGAGTCCGATGATCGCCCGCGAATAGTCGAATCCCTGCATCACGGAGACGAACCCCTGGCCCTCGCCGCCGACTAACGCTTCCTTGGCGACTGGCAGTCCGTCGAAGTGCAGTGACGCGCGTCCGATGGCCCGGCTGCCGAGGTCGTCGAACGCCGCCCGCGAGACATACGCGTCGTCCAGCTCGACCCAGAACGCACTGACGCCGCGTGCCCCGGGGCCGCCGGTGCGGGCGAGCACGAGCGCGACGTCGGCGGACATCCCCAGCGTGATCGAGGTTTTCTCGCCGGTGAGCCGCCAGCCGTCGCCGTCCGGTTCGGCTTTCATCTCCAGCTTCGCCGCGTCGGTGCCGTGCCCGGGTTCGGTGATGCAGAACGCGGGCACGACCTCGCCGGCCGCGATCGGCGGCAGCCACGCGGCCTGCTGCTCGTCGGTCGCGTTGCGGGTGAGGATGTCGCTGACCAGCGCGCTGACGATGATGAGGTAAGCCGCGTTGAAGTCGCCGCGCGCGACCTCCTCGGCCGCCATCCCGGCGACGACCGCGCTGGCCTCCTGGCCGCCGTGCCGTTCCGGGATGCGCAAGCCGGTCAGGCCCATCGATGCCAGGTCCGCGACGAGTTGGGGCCGCAGCTTCGCCGCCTTGTCGTCGGATTGGTAATGCGGGGCAAGGACTTTCGTCGCGAACCGGCGCAGCTCGTTCCGGTAGGCGTCCTCGTCGTCGGTGAACGTGAAGTCCATGGTCAGTGCCAGTTCACGTGCGAGACGAAGTCCGGCTTGCGCTTCTCCGCAAACGCTTGCGCGCCCTCCAGTCCCTCCGGCGAGGCGGTGAACAGGTCGAGCGCGGACATGGCCAAATTGGACAGTCCGGCTTGGTGGTCGGTGTCGGCGTTGAAGGACTGCTTGAGAAAACGCAGTGCGGTCGGGCTCTTCTCGGCAGCTTCGTCGGCCCACGCCTTGGCGGTCTTGAGCAGTTCGCCCGGCGGGACGACGGCGTTGACCAGTCCCATCCGCTCGGCCTCGATCGCGTCGTACTGGCGGCAGAAGAACCAGATCTCGCGCGCCTTCTTCTCGCCGACGACCCGCGCGAGATACGCCGAACCGAACCCGGCGTCGAACGACCCGACCCGCGGACCGGCCTGGCCGAATCGCGCGGTCTCGCTGGCGATCGTGACGTCGCACAGGACGTGCAGCACGTGCCCGCCGCCGATCGCGACGCCGTTGACCGCGGCGATCACTGGTTTCGGGATGTCGCGGATGAGCTTGTGCAGGTTGCCGATCTCGAACATGCCGCTCTCGGTGGGGCCGTAGTCGCCGGTCTCCGCGCGCTGCTTGACGTCGCCGCCGGTGCAGAACGCCTTCTCGCCGGCGCCGGTGAGGATCACCGCCTGCACCTGTTTGTCCGCCCACGCCAGGCGGAACGCCTTGATCAGCTCGTCGACCGTCCGCCCGCGAAAGGCGTTGTAGCGCTCCGGCCGGTCGATCGTGACGACGGCGGCCGGGCCGTCGATTTCGTACCGGATGTCCTCGAACTCCATCGTCCGCTCCCGTCTGTCGTCTGACCACGGTGACAAAATTTGACTGTAGAGTCAAGAGTTGAATCTATGGTCAACCGGTAGGCTTTCGGGACAGCGGAGAACCGGGAGGGGCAGGATGGGCGCGGTGAAACCGCCGTCCGAGCGTGTGCAGCGCAAACGGGGCAAGCGGATCCAGGAGATCCTGACGGCGGCGGCCGAGCTGTTCGGCGAACGCGGCTACGACGCGGTGAGCCTGGAGCACGTCGCCGAGCGCCTCGACGTCACGAAGGGCTCGCTGTACTACTACTTCTCCAGCAAGGACGAGCTAGGCACCGCGGCGATCGAGACGCTCGGCGACGAGTGGACGGCCCGGCTGGAGCAGTTGCTCGAACGCACTGACGGCACGCCGGAAGTCCGGTTGCGCGCGTTGATCCACGAGCACGTCACGATCGCGGTCAACGATTATCCGGCAGCGCTGCGGCTGTTCCTGATGCCGCGCGAATGGCCGAGCGCGCAACGCGAACGCATCAAGGAACTCCGCCTCCGCCACGACTCGCTCTTCCGTGCGCTGATCGAAGAAGGCCTGGCGAGCGGCGAGTTCACCGTCACCAGCGTCGACACCGTGCTGCAGTGCATGCACGCAGCGATGAGCCAGGCACCGACGTGGTGCGGTGAACTGCCGTCCGCCGCGCGAGGGAAAGCGGTGGACGAGGTCGCCGATACGTTGATGGCGCTCGTCCACATCGGACCGCTCGTACGCTAGAGGCGGCGCGGGGCCTCGATGCCGAGCAACGCCAAGCCCTGCACGAGCGTGCGCGACGTGAGCGTGGCCAGCTGTACCCGCGAAGCACGCAGCTCCGGCGTTTCTGCAGTTAGCACTGGGCACTGTTCGTAGAAGCGCGAGAAGGTGACTGCGGTGTCGTACAGGTACGTACACAGCTTATGCGGCGCGTACGCGGACGTCGCCGCGCTGATTGCTTCGCTGAACCGCAGCAGCGTCAGTGCGAGCGCGCGTTCTGCCGGTTCTTTCAGCAGGACTGACGCGTTGTCGTTGGTTTCGCCTGCCTTGGCGAGGATCGACTCGATTCGCGCGTGCGCGTACTGCAGGTAGACAGACGTGTTGCCGTCCTTGGCGAGCATGCGGTCCCAGTCGAAGACATAGTCGCGTTCGCGGTCGCTGGAAAGGTCGGCGTACTTCACCGCGCCGATCCCGACTGCGCGCGCGACCTCCTGCTGCTCTTCCTTGCTGAGTTCACTGCGCTCCGCAACGACTTCCGCGGCCTGCGCCACCGCTTCGTCGAGCAGGCTGGAGAGCTTGATCGTCTCGCCGGCGCGGGTGCGCATCACCTTGCCGTCCGCGCCGAGGATCGAGCCGAATCCGATGTGCTCGGCGTGCACGCCGTCGAGCCAGCCCGCCGCGCGCGCCACCGCGAAGATCATCGCGAAGTGCTGCGCCTGCGGCGTGCCGACGACATACAGCAGATCGGTCGCGCCGCGTTCAGCGGTCCAGTACCGGACAGTGGCGAGGTCGGTGGCCGCGTAGCCGTAGCCGCCGTCGCGCTTGCGGACGATCAGCGGGAGCCGGTCGCCTTCGCGGTTGGTGAAGCCTTCGGGGAACACGCAAACCGCGCCGTCGCTGATCTCGGTGAGCCCGTCGGCTTCGAGCTCGTCGACGACCTCGCCCAGATACGGGTTGTAGAAGCTTTCGCCGTAGATGTCGTCGTCGGTGAGCGTGATGCCGAGCTGGCGGTAGGCCGCGTTGAAGTGCCTTGTCGACTCGTCGACGAGCTCCTGCCAGAAGGCGAGCGTGTCCGCGTCGCCGCTCTGGAGTTTCACGACGCGCTCGCGAGAGCGGGTCGCGAAGGCCTCGTCGGCGTCGAACTTCCGGCGCGCGGCCTGGTAGAACGCGTTGAGGTCGCTGCGGTCGCCGGACGGTTCGTCCAGGTGGTGCTCGATGAGCATGCCGAACGGCGTGCCCCAGTCGCCGAGATGGTTGTGCGGCAGCACTTCGTGGCCGACGAAGCGCAGCAGCCTGCTGATCGCGTCGCCGATCACCGTGGAGCGCACGTGCCCGACGTGCATTTCCTTGGCGACGTTGGGACTGCTGTAGTCGAGCGCGATCCGGCGCGGCTGCTCGGCCTCGGCGACCCCGAGCCGGTCGTCTTGTGATTGCTCGGCGACGCGCTGCTCGAGCCATTCGCGGCGCAGCACGAAGTTCAGGAACCCGGGCCCGGCGATCTCGGGCTGCTCGGCGACGCCGTCCAGCTCCAGGTTCTCGACGATCCCGGCCGCGACCTCGCGCGGCGGTTTGCCGAGCCGTTTGCCGAGGCTCATCGCCAGGTTGCACTGGTAGTCGACACCGTCGCGAGTGGACACCGCGATGAGCGCCTCGGACGGGTCGAGGTCGACGTCGAACGCGCGGCGGAGCGAGGCCACCACGCGTCGGGCCAGTTCCTCACTAACCTCGGGCTTGCGCACGGTGTCCCTCCTTCGCGTAGTCGATCGGTGAAGCCTACCGACCGCGCGCGAGCGGGTTTACCGCAGTTCGCTGCCCTTCGTCTCGGGCATCTGGAGGATCACGAAGAACGCGATCGCCGCCGCGACGGCGACGTACCAGAAGAAGGCAGTGGCAGCGCCCGCCGCGGACAGCGCGCTGAGCACGAGCGGCGCGGTCCCGCCGAACACGGCGACGGTCAGGTTGTACCAAGCGCCGATGCCGAGCCCGCGCAGTTCGGTGGGGAAGAGCTCGCTCATGATCGCCGGCGCCAGCGAGGTCATCGCGGTGTAAAGCGCGAGGCCGACGCAGAACACGATGAGCAGATTCCCGAACCCGGGCCGCACGAGGTAAGAGAGCGGCACGATCACCAGTGCCGTCGCCCCGGACCAGACCAGCAGTTGAGGCCGCCGCCCGTGCCGGTCGGCGAGCGCGCCCATCGGGTACTGGAGGACGACGAAGAGGGCGGTCGCGATGGAAAGCGCGAGGAAGGTGTCGACGTCGTTCGCGCCGCGTCCCTTGACCGCGAAGGACGTGAGGGCGCTGAAGAAGGTGTAGTAGCAAAGCGTCGAGAGCATCGAGAACCCGATGAGCTGCCCGACCGCCCGCGGATGCTGAGTGACCGTGGTGAGCAACGGCCGCCGAACGCGTCGTGCCGTTTCCTTTTTCTCGTGGTACAGCTCGGTTTCTTCGAGACTGCGCCGCAGCCACAGCCCGACCAGCCCGAGCACACCGCCGAGCAGGAACGGAATCCGCCAGCCGAACGAGGTGAGATGCGCCTTGTCCATCGTGCGGGCGAGCACGAACCCGAGCACCGTCGCGATGAGCACCGCGGAGCCGGTGGAGATATAGAAGAAGGAGGAATACCGCCCGCGCCGCTCCTTGGGCGCGACCTCGCCGAGGTAAGCGGAAGCGTTGGACACCTCCCCGCCGAGCGAAAGCCCCTGCGCGATCCGCGCGAGCAGCAGGAGAATCGGAGCCAGCCACCCGACCTGCGCGAACGTCGGAAGCACGCCGATCGCGACCGACCCGCCCGCCATCAGCGAAATGGTGAGCAACATGGCGGGCTTGCGCCCGTGCACGTCGGCGAAGCGCCCGAGGAGCACGCCGCCGAGGGGTCGGAAGAAGAACGCGAGCGCGTAGGTGGCGAAGGTGTTGATCAGTGCGAGCGTTTCGTTGCCAGGAGGGAAGAACGCGCCGGCGAAGTAGATGCTGAAGGTCGCGTAGATCGTCCAGTCGAACCACTCGAGCGCATTGCCCGCACTGGCAGCGAACAACTTCCGCACCGGCAACCGATGCCGGGCGACGCCTTCGGTCGTAGGACCGGCCATCGGGCAACCTCCACACGTCCGCACGTCCGCCGAGTGGAACGGGACTTTGCCAGAAATGCCCGGAGATCGGTAGATCCCGCCCCATGATGGCAGTTGGTGCTTGTCCCACTGCGGTCCGTGATGCGGGAATGCTTTTGCCACAGGGGGATCTTGCGGAGACACGGGTGTCGGCGCGAACGATCGCCACGCGGGGAGGCGCGTGCGGTCGCCACCGGGGAGGGGGCATGTGCGGCGGCTCGGGTGGTTGCCATGGGGGTGTGGCGGCGCGGGCAGTCGCCGCGCGGCCACTGCGTGGCGGCACCGACGGTTGCCGTGGCGGAGACAGGCCCGCGTCGGGGACGGGCGGCGGCGCGCGGGCCGCCGTGCGCAGACTGCATGGCGACATGGACGCCAGGTCGCTCCGGCTGAGCCCCGCCGCCGGGCTGCTAGGCCGATACTTGTCCCCGCCCCGCCCCGCCCCGCCCCGCCCCGCCCCGCTTCGTTCGTGCGGCATGGCAACCCGTGACCACATGAACGGCCGCAGTCGCGTGGCACGGATCGAGCGCACAGCCGAGGCAGATGCCGCAGCGGCATCACCGATGCAGCGCTCGCGCACCGGACCGGATCAATCCGCCAGGACTAGCCGTGGCCCGGGCTCGCTCCCGCCGCAAACACGGCCTCATTCGGCACCGGCCCGCCGCACGCTCAAACCCATCTCGCCCAGGTCCCAGCTCCGCTCAAACCGATCGCGCCCGGACACCCAGGCCACAGCGCATTTCAAGGCCGCCCCGCCCGGTCGCCCATGCCCGGCGCATCGCAAGCCGATCCCGGCCAGCCACCCTGGTTTCAGCGCACTTCGAGGCCATCCCGCCCAACCGCCCAGGGCATCCCAAGCCAAACCTGGCCAGCCGTCCAGAACGCACCGCACCTCAAGCAGTGGTCGCCAACGCGAACGGCAACACCCCCTCCGCCCCGGACTTCCGCAGCAGCCGCGCCGCCAGCGTCATCGTCCAGCCGGTGTCGATCAGATCGTCTACCAGCAGCACCGGCCCCTGCGCCTGCGCGACGCTCGCCGCCACGTCCTCCGGCAGGCTCAGCCTTCGCCACAAATCAGCCAGCCGCTGCGCGCTGTTCGCCTGCCGAGGCGGCGGTCCGGCCGACGCCAGCTCTCCCAGATAGTCCAGCCGTCCGATCGCCGACAGCCGGAGCGCGAGGCTGTCCACCAATTGCGGCCGCGTCGCCGACGGGATCGCCACCACCGCCACCGGACGTTGCGCCCACTGCCATCCCGCGAGCACTTTCACGCACGCGTCGAAAACCGAGTCGGGGACCTCGGCGTCCGGCGCGCCCGGGCCGAGCAGGTCGCGCAGCCGGCCGCCCCAGCCCACGTCCGTGAGCCGGCCCAGCACCTGTCCCTGTTCGGCCAGTTCGCCGGCGGCAATCCGGCCCGACAGCGGCACGTCGAGCCCTTTCATCCCGCTCGGCCACTGCTTCCGCGGCGCCACCGCGACCCCGGGCCGGTCCAGCCGTGCCCGCGTCTCGCCCGCGACTTCCTCGGACACCGCCGTGTTCCAATGCTCTCCGGTGCAGTTGTCGCACCGGCCGCACGGCACTGCCTCCGGATCGTCGAGCTGCCGCCGCAGGTACTCCATCCGGCACCCGCCCGTGCGGATGTAGCCGAGCATCGCCTCCTGCTCGGCCGCCCGCGCTACGCCGACGCGTTCGTACCGTTCCCGGTCGTACTCCCACGGCTGCCCGGTGCTTTCCCAGCCGCCGCGCACCCGGCGCACCGCACCGTCCACATCGAGCACCTTCAGCACCATCTCCAGCCGCGACCGGGAAAGCTCGACCGACGGCTCCAGCGCGGCTGTCGAAAGTGGACGGTCGGAATACGCGAGCGCGTTGAGCACCTGCGTGACGCGCAGCTCGTCCGGGAACGCCAGCGATCCGAAGTACGCCCAGATCGCCTTGTCCTCCCGCCCGGGCAGCAGCACCACCTCGGCCCGCTCGACGCCACGACCGGCGCGGCCGACCTGCTGGTAGTAGGCGATCGGCGACGACGGCGCGCCGAGGTGCACCACGAACCCGAGGTCCGGCTTGTCGAACCCCATCCCGAGCGCCGACGTCGCCACCAGCGCCTTGACCCGGTTCTCCAGCAGGTCGTCCTCCGCGGCCTGGCGGTCGGCCGGATCGGTCTTCCCGGTGTAGGCGGCCACCGGATAGCCGCGATCGGACAGCAGCGCTGCGACGTCGTGCGCGGCGGCGACGGTGAGCGTGTAGATGATGCCCGACCCCGGCAGTTCCGCCAGATGCTCGGCGAGCCAGGCCAGCCGCGCCTCGTCGCTCGGCAGTTCGGCCACCGCCAGCCGCAGGCTTTCCCGGTCGAGCGGACCGCGCAGGACGAGCGTGTCCGTCTCGCCGCCGATGCCGAGCTGCTCGGCGACGTCCGTGGCCACCCGGTCGTTCGCGGTCGCGGTGGTGGCCAGCACCGGCACGCCTTCCGGCAGGTCGCCCAGCAGGGTGCGCAGCCTCCGGTAGTCCGGCCGGAAATCGTGGCCCCAGTCCGAAATGCAGTGCGCCTCGTCCACCACCAGCAGGCCGGCGCTGGCGGTGAGCTTCGGCAGCACGCTGTCGCGGAAGTCCGGGTTGTTGAGCCGCTCCGGACTGACCAGCAGCACGTCCACCTCGCCCGCGGCCACCGACGCCTGGACCTGGTCCCACTCCTGCGCGTTCGCCGAGTTGATGGTGGCGGCGTGGATCCCCGCCCGCGCGGCGGCGGAGATCTGGTTGCGCATCAGGGCGAGCAGCGGCGACACGATGACCGTCGGCCCCGCTCCCTGTTCCCGCAGCAGCGCGGTGGCCAGGAAGTACACGGCCGACTTTCCCCAGCCGGTGCGCTGCACGACGAGCGCGCGCCGATGGTGCGCGACCAGTGCCTCGATGGCGGTCCACTGGTCCTCTCGGAGGGCGGCGTTGTCCCCGGCGAGCGCGCGGAGCAGGGTCTCGGCGCGGGTCCGGAGAGCTTCGGTGGTGTCCACGCCCCCCGGTCTACCCCATGCCCCCGACAATCCCGGAGCCGACCGACCCGGAACGGACAGTTTCCGGCCGGAAACGCAGAGTTATGTGACTCATGTCACAACAGTAACCTAGGTCGCAGCCGTGACGGGAAGCCCTCGCGTGCCCGCGCGTATAGGCTCACCGGCTATGTCACCACGCCGGATCGGGGTCATGGGCGGCACCTTCGACCCCGTGCACCACGGCCACCTCGTCGCGGCCAGCGAGGTCCAGTCGCGATTCGCGCTCGACGAGGTCATCTTCGTGCCGACCGGGCAGCCGTGGCAGAAGTCCGGCCGCCGGGTCACGCGCGCCGAGGACCGCTACCTGATGACGGTCATCGCCACCGCGTCCAACCCGGTCTTCTCGGTGAGCCGGGTCGACATCGACCGCGGCGGCCAGACCTACACCGTCGACACGCTGCGGGACTTGCACGAGGAGTACCCGGACGACGAGCTGTTCTTCATCACCGGGGCCGACGCGCTCGAGCAGATCCTCACCTGGCACAAGGCCGACGAGCTGTTCACCTTCGCGCATTTCATCGGCGTCACCCGCCCGGGCTACCGGCTCAACTCGCACCATCTGCCGAGCGGCAAGGTGAGCCTCGTCGAGGTCACCGCCATGTCCATCTCGTCCACCGGATGCCGCGAACGCGTCGAGCGCGGCGAGCCGGTCTGGTACCTCGTGCCCGACGGCGTTGTGCGCTACATCGCCAAGAAGGACCTCTACCGCAAGGACGCCGAGGCCTGACCGGGTACCCTCGTCCGGGCATACCCCGAATCTGAAGGAGCACTGTGGCAGCGACGTCCGAGGCACGGGACCTGGCGGTGGCGGCCGCGCACGCGGCGGCCGACAAGCTGGCCAGCGACGTGGTCGTCCTGGACGTGTCCGAGCAGCTCGTGATCACCGACGCGTTCGTGATCGCGTCCGCGGCCAACGAGCGCCAAGTCGGCGCGATCGTCGACAACGTGGAAGAGAAGCTCCGCATCGAGGGCCACAAGCCGGTCCGGCGCGAAGGCGCCCGCGAGGGCCGCTGGGTGCTGCTCGACTACGTCGACGTCGTCGTGCACGTCCAGCACGCGGACGAGCGCTCGTTCTACGGCCTCGAGCGGCTGTGGAAGGACTGCCCGCGGATCGAGGTCGAAGGGCTGGCGACGGTTCCCGCCACCGACACCGACGACGCGGACGGTCCGGAGGCGTGAGCCCGCGGCGGCTGCTGCTCTGGCGGCACGGCGAGACGGACTACAACGCCGCCGGCCGCATGCAGGGACACCTCGATTCGGCGCTGACCCCGGTCGGCTGGAACCAGGCCCGCTTCGCCGTGCCCGCGCTCGCGCGGTTCGCGCCGGAGCTGGTTATCGCGTCCGATCTGCGCCGCGCCACCGACACCGCGACGGTGCTCACCGAGGCGATCGGCGTGCCGCTGCAGATCGACAAGCGGCTGCGCGAGACCCACCTCGGCGAATGGCAGGGCCTGACCGGCGCCGAGGTCGACGAGGGCTATCCCGGCGACCGCCAGCTGTGGCGCACCAACGCCGCGTGGGCCCCGCCCGGCGGCGAATCCCGGGTCGAGGTCGCCGAACGCGCGGCCGAGGTGGTCAACGACCTGATGCAGCCGAACTCCGATGCCGGGGAATCGGTCCTGCTCGCCTCGCACGGCGGCCTGATCCTGGCGCTCACCGCGAAGCTGCTCGGCCTTCCGGTCGAGGTCTGGCCGTCGCTCGGCGGGATCATGAACTGCCACTGGGTCGACCTCGGCCACCGCGAGGGGAAGTGGCGGTTGCACGCGTACAACGCGGGCATCACCGGCTGACCCGATGAGCCCGCAGCTGCTCGTCTTCGGCGATTCACTCTGTTTCCACGGCCCCGAGGGCCCTTGCGCGGCCGACGATCCGCGCCTGTGGCCCAACGTCGCCGCGAACGCGCTGTCCGGACAAGCCGATCTCGTCGCCGGCATCGGCTGGACCGCGCGCGACCTGTGGTGGTCCCTTACCGGCGACCCGCGCGTGTGGGCGGATCTGCGTCGCGTCGACGCTGTCGTGCTCGCCGTCGGTCACATGGACACACTGCCGTCGCCTCTGCCGACGTACTTGCGTCAGGGGCTTCGCTACCTTCGCCCCGACGGCGTGCGTCGCGTTGTACGCGGTGCTTATCTCGCTGCGCAGCCACGGTTGTCTGTCGTGATGCGCGGGCGTCCTCGCGTACTGCCTGCGCGGCTGAGCGTGAGCTATCTGGACCAGTCCGTCGAAGCGTTGCGCGCGTTGCGTCCTGAGTTGCCTGTGTTCGGCATGCTGCCTTCGGTACACCGCGCTGATGCGTACGGACGTGTACACACGGGACGTGCCGAAGCAGCCGCTGCGCTCGCTTCGTGGGCCGCGCGCCGCGAAGTGCCGTTGCTCGACACGCCCGGCGTGGTTGGCGAACATGTCTTGAGCGGCGCGGGAAATCCCGACGGCATGCACTGGGGATGGGCGGGGCACGAAGCTGTCGGCACTGCGATGGCGAAGCTCGTTGCTCCGCACCTCGGCTCTGGCAACGTAGGCTGACGACGTGTCGGTCGCCGTGGTCACGGACTCCACCGCGCACCTGCCCGAAGGCTTCGCCGAGCGGCACTCGGTGCGGGTGGTGCCTCTGCACGTCCTGGTGGAAGGCGTGTGCTCGCTCGACGGCGTCGAAATGGGTCCCGCCGCGCTCGCGGAAGCGCTGGGGGAGCGCAAGATCGTCACGACTTCCCGGCCCACTCCGGCCGAATTCGCCACCGAATTCCGGGCCGCGCTCGACGCGGGTGCGGACGCGGTCGTGTCCGTGCACCTGTCGAGAGAGCTGTCCGGCACCTGGGAAGCCGCCGTTCTGGCCGCGGAAGAAGTCGGCTCGGACCGGGTTCGCGTTGTCGATTCCCGCACCACAGCGATGGGTTTGGGCTTCGCCGCGCTGCACGCCGCGGACGCCGCCGCCTCCGGAGCCGGCCCGGCCGAGGTCGAAGCGGTCGCAACGGAAGCGGCCGACCGGTCGTCGACGTTGTTCGTGGTCGAGACGTTGGAACACCTGCGCCGTGGCGGCCGCATCGGCTCGGCCGCGGCGTTGCTCGGCACCGCGCTGGCGGTGAAACCGGTGCTGCACATGTCCGGCGGCCGGATCCTGCCGCTGGAGAAAGTGCGCACGATGAACCGCGCGATCGGGCGCTTGGTCGAGTTGTCCGTGCAGGCGGCGGGGACGGGGCCGGTCGAGCTGGCGGTGCACCATCTTGCTTCGCCGGAACGCGCCGTCGAACTGGCGAACCGGCTGGAGGAAGCGATTCCGGGCTGTGCCGGGGGATGCGTGGTGTCGGAGATCGGCGCGGTCATCGGCGCGCACACCGGGCCTGGCGTGCTCGGCGTGGTCGTGCAGCGCGCCTAGCTGAGTTCCTGGTTGCCGAATCGCGCGAGCAGGTGCCAGACGTGTTTGAGAGCTTGTTCTTCTTGCCCGGTGGCTTTCCCGACGATGCGCGGGTCGAGTTGTCCGTCCTCGGCGAGTTCAGCGCCCAGTGCGGTGAATTCCGGCCCGCGGTAATCGGGATGCCGGAGCAGTTCTTCAGTGGCGATCCGGAACCCGTCATGCCATTCGACGGTGCCCAGTTTTCGGGCCGCCGCCTCGATTTCGGTTCCTCGGTAGGACGGATCGAGAACCAGCGCTTCGACGTCCTGAGCAAGGTCCACCTCGCCGTGCACCTGCGCCTCGATGTAGTCGTCCAGCGCGTCTTGGCCGTCCGCCTCGGCAATCGCGACCAGATCGGACAAGCGCGCCTCGACGCCGAAAGCAGTCGGCTCGAAGACGCTGTCGGGATAAGCGAAAGTCGTGCGGGACATCGTGTGCCGCGCGAGCCGCAGATACGCCGAGCCGAACCGAGGCGAGCCGCCCGACTTTCGCCCGCGGAAATTGAGCGACCCGTATTTCGGCCGATGCGTGGCCTCGACGTCGTCGTAAGCGCCGGCGAACAACCGGCTTTCCCAGCGCCAGCGGTCTCCTCCGGGATGCGCGGTCAGCCCGCCGTTGCTGACGCCGGTCTCGAACTGCGAGCGGTACCGGCCGTCGCGCGCCAGGCTTTCCAGGATCGGCACCCCGCCGACCAGCCGGTCCGGGTGGAAATGCAGCGTGACCCGCCACGCCGGATTCGCCGGGCCGCCAGTCGCCAACGCGGCTACGTGAGCGACCGCGCGTTCCCAGGGTTCCGCGTCGATCACGGCCAGGCCATTGTGATCGTGCGCTCGAAGTTGACGTACCCGGCGCGCCGGAACGCGTTCGCCATCGGGATGTTGTCGAGGTCCGTCGCCGCCCGGATGCGCGGAACCTCTTGGGCGGCAAGGATTCGGGTGCCCTCGGCGAGAATGTCGTCGATGTAGCCGTTGCCGCGGTGTTCGGGCAGGACGGCGAGATACCCGATGATGGGGTTGTAGTTGTTGCGCGCCGGGGTGACGAACCCGACCGGCGTGCCGTCGGGCAAGGTGGCGACTCGCCACCAGTCGCGTGGGCTGCGGTAATGCGCCAGTTCGTCCTCGTAATGCCGGATCGCAGCTTCCCTGGCGGACATCCGGGTCAGGTCGTCGCGGCTGTGGGCGTCGAGCGTCCCGTCCAGGACGCGGGCCATCAGGTCGAGGATCTCGTCCGCGTCGCGGATCGGACGGAAGAGCAGCCGGTTCCGCGGCGGCGCGACCGGAGTCCCGGGTCGCCATTCGAAGCGCAGCCGCTCGGCGAGCAGCTTGGCGCCGGTCTGTTCGAGCGCGGTCATCCGGTCTTCGACGACGCTTCGGGTCGCGGCTTCTTCGCGCCACTCCGCGGGGATCATCCGGTTGTAGGCCGGAGGCCTGGTGCCTATCGGCAGAACCTCTGCCATCGCGGTTCGCAGCAACTGCGCTCCGACGGCGACGTCTTCAAGATCGAAAACGTCCAGCAGAAACGGGACCGGCTCGTCGGCGCGACCCCACCACGCGGCCCTGGCGACGAGTTCGCCGCCGCGAAGCGCGACCCACATCCAGTCCGGCCTGCGGCGTCCGTCGGCGAGGTCGTCGGCGAGTTCGTGGTCAAGGGCGTAGGCAAGTTGGCAGAAGAGATCGAGTTCTTCCGGCCCGGTGATCGGACGCAAGGTCAGTTCGGCGTGGTCCACAGCTGCGGCATGCTCCCGTTCGACGGCTGACTGCCAGGTCTAGCGGATGACAGCGGCAGGTGCGAACCCTTTTCCAGCACCGGTGCCTGCGGCCAAACCCGCCAGTATGACCGCGTACTCCGACAAATTTCGGCGCGTCTCCGCCGGTGCCGGCCGAGTTGTCCCCAAGGGGCGGGTTGTCCACAGATCGCGCGGAAGCCTCTCGCCGCCGAGCTGGCCGACGCCTAGCGTCGATCGTGTGTTCGAGCAGCCCGCCCGGGATCCGGGCACTCCCGTCAACGTCAGGCTCACCTGGCTCGCCGACCAGCTGACCGCGGTCCCGCACACCGCCGGACCCGGCGACCGTCCGGCACGCCGCTGGCTGCCCCTCGGCCGCGCGGGCCGGTCAGCGCGCGGACGGTTGTCGGCAAGTGCAGACAGCCAGCTGTCGGTGAGGACGCAGCTGCCTGACGTGCGCGAGGGATCGACGCGCCCTGCCGACAGCCACCTGCCGACAGGCGCGGACCGTGGTGCGCAAACAAAGGGCCTGAAAGCCCGACTGTCTGCAGTTGCTAACAGTTCACTGCTTCTGGACAGCCAGCCAGCAGCTGAGACGAGCTCCCAACGTCACGCGCGGCCCACGGGTTCCCACACCGGACTGTCTGCATTTGCCGACAACCCGCCGTCGTCGGAAAGCCAGCTGCCTGTCGGGAAACTGGTCCGCAGCTGGCTGCCGGAACACACCGAACAGCGTTGGACCCGCCGCTGGCTCCCCGGAGCAACCGGCCTGCCGGGCTTCCTGGGCCGCCGAGGAATGATCTTCACCCTGGCCTTGCTGGCAGCCGCCGCCGTCATCGCCGGTGGCCTGGCGATCTTCGGCCGCTCACCCGCGGCCGAGATCGCCCCGCCGCTCCCGACCGCCCGAGCACAGGCACCGCATGCGTCGAAGACCAACGAAAAGCTGGTGATCAGCGTCGTCGGCCACGTGCGTTCGCCAGGACTCGTCACCGTCCCATCGGGTTCCCGTGTCGCCGACGCTCTCCGCGCCGCCGGTGGGGCAAACCCGGGCGTCGACCTGACCGCGCTGAACCTCGCCCGCAAACTCACCGACGGCGAACAGTTAGCAGTTGGCGTCCCTGCCGCCCAGGCCGCACCGGCCGGTTCAGCCGCTGCAGCCAGCAAGATCGACCTGAACTCGGCGACTGCTGAACAACTCGACAGCCTCCCCGGCGTCGGCGAGGTCACGGCCCGGCGCATCACCGATTGGCGCACGCAGCACGGCGGATTCTCCAGCGTCGAACAACTTCGCGACGTCGACGGCATCGGCGAAAGCAAATTTCAGAAACTCCGCGAGCAGGTGACCGTCGGATGAAGCTGGAAACCGAGGAAAAGTCGCGGCGTGACCACGATTTCCGCCTCGTCCCCGCAGCCGTCGCCGGATGGGCGGCCACCCTCGCCGGACTGCAACTCGGCTGGTGGGCCGCAACCGTAGTCGGAGCCGTAGCGGTCATCGGAGCCGTGGTGCTTCTGGCGCGCGGCCGTTCCCGATACGTAGGTGCCGGGGGAGCGCTGCTGCTAGTGGGCCTCATTGCCGCAGTGCCAACGGCCCTGCGCATTCACGACGCAGCATCCGACCCGCTGGGAGCCGCCGCTGCCCATGGCGTCACCGCGACACTGCGGGTCGAGATCAGCGAGCGTCCACGGCCGATCCACCAGGCTGGCTACGCCGATAAGCAAGCAGGCACCCGGTCAGTCGCGATCCCCGCCCGCGTCACTACGGCCACAGTGGACGGTCAGCCAGTCGAATCGACCGGCCGGGTTCTGTTGCTGGCACCGGTCGCGGGATGGAGCGGTCTGCTGCCAGGCCAGGAAGTGACGACGTCCGGTCGGCTCCTGCCCGCCCGCGGCGGCGAGCTGACCGCCGCGGTGCTCTCCGTCCGTGCCGCACCCGCCGATGTCGGATCGGCACCGTGGTGGCAGCGCGCCGCTGCGGCCCTGCGCAACAGTTTGCACTCGCTGTGCGCGGTCCTGCCGGAGGAACCAGCGGGGTTGCTGCCCGGACTGGTGCTCGGCGACACGAGCGCGCTGCCGCAACGGGTCGAGGGCGAGTTCACCGCCTCCGGGCTCACCCACCTGATGGCGGTGAGCGGCGGAAATCTCGTCATCATCGGCGGGGCCGTCCTGCTGCTGTGCCGATTGGTTCGAGCGGGCCCAAGGTTTTCCGCAGCAGCGGCTGGTACCTGCCTGGCGGGATTCCTCGTCCTGGTGGGCCCTGAACCAAGTGTGGTGCGGGCAGGCGTCATGGGCGGCATCGGTTTGCTCGCGCTGGCTCTGGGACGGCGTGGTTCAGCGCTGCCCGCGCTGGCGTTCGCAGTGTGCGTACTGGTGGCGTGGGATCCGACGATGGCAGCAAATTTCGGCTTCGCGCTCTCGGTTCTCGCGACAGCTGGGCTGGTGCTGCTCGCGCCGCGCTGGGCGGATTCGCTGGTACGACGGGGAGTTCCGCCCGGTTACGCCGAAGGCCTCGCTGTCCCGCTGGCCGCTTTCGTGGTCACCGCGCCAGTCATCGCCGGGATGGCGGGCACGGTCAGCCTGGTCTCAGTCGTCACCAATGTCCTCGCGGCACCAGTGGTCGCGCCGGTCACCGTGCTGGGCGTTCTGGCGACAGTCGTCGGGCCCTGGTGGCCAGGTGCCGGGCAGGTGCTGATCCACCTGGCGGACCCGGAGGCCCGGTGGCTGATCACCGTCGCTCGGCATGGCGCGAGAGCACCCGGGGCCGCGCTGTCCTGGCCCGGTGGCTGGTGGGGCGGATTGTGCGCGGCGGCCCTGCTGGTCGCAGTCGTAGTAGCGGCAAGGTTTCGCCGGCTCCGACTGCTGGTGGCGATCGGATTGGTCGTCGTGCTGCTGACGGTCGTGCCAGCCAAGGTACTGGCTCCTGGCTGGCCGCCGGATGGTTGGGCGATGGTGGAATGCGATGTCGGACAAGGGGATGCGATCGTCCTCGCGACGGCCGAGCCGGGCCGCGCCGTGGTCGTCGACACCGGGCCGGAGCCGGGGCCGGTCGACGAATGCTTGCGGAGGCTGGGCGTCGAACGGGTGCCGCTGCTCGTGCTGAGCCACCTGCACGCGGATCACATCGGCGGTCTCGCCTCGGTATTCGAGGGACGGGCAGTCGGTGCGATCGCGGTAGGGCCCGGTCGTGCTCCGGCGTGGGCGTGGCAGTCGGTTTCCGGTGAAGCGCGGCGTCGTGGCGTGCCGCTGATGCAGTTGAGCGAGGGGCAACGGCTGGAATGGCCGGGATTGTCGCTGGACGTGCTGGGTCCGCGCTACGCCACCGCTCGGTCACCGGCGTTGCAGGACGGCACGATGATCAACAACAGTTCGGTGGTCCTGCGCGCGGACACCCCGGCCGGCCGGGTTTTGCTGACCGGAGACGTGGAATTGGCCGCGCAAGCGGACCTGCTCGCCGAGGGTGTCGACCTGCGGGCTGACGTGCTGAAGGTGCCGCACCACGGTTCGAGGTATTCGCTGCCGCAGTTTCTTGCGGCGGTGCGGCCGCGCACAGCGCTGATCAGTGTCGGCGCGGGAAACGGATACGGACATCCGAGCAAGTCCACAGTGGACGTTCTCGGAACGATGGGAGTGCTGGTCACCCGGCCGCGAGCCCGAGCGCGGTCTCCAAAGCCGCCCGTTGCGGCGCGGGCAACTCGGCGACGCCCGCGCGGACGGGGTGCAGCAACTGGTGCAGCCCG
>NZ_JBSFNS010000060.1:0-46691 GCF_053587275.1 Amycolatopsis sp. NPDC003676 | reverse complement strand
TTGTCCGGCTTCAAGACCACCGCATTGCCCGCCATGAGCGCTGGAATGGCGTCGGCGTCGAGATCGACGGTGACGGCATGGTGCTCGAACTCTCGGGCGGGATGGGCCGCAAGCTCGTCGCCGAACCCGGCTCGGTGCCCGCCGACGGTGAGGCCCTCGGGTTCGCGCGGTTCTCGCCGACGCCGTTCAACGGTCAGCTGAATCTGCCCGCCCGCGAGGACACCCCGTGGACGCACGGCGGTCCGCCGCCGGAATGGGCGCCGCCCACCGACGACGAAGGGGAGGAGCTGCAGTGACCACGCCGGACGAGGCCGTCGCGAACATTCTCACCGACCTGCGCGACGCGAGCCATCGCGCCATCGTCGTCGACTCGCCGCCCGGCGCTGGCAAATCCACGCTGGTCGTGCGGGCCGCCCGCCAGCTCGCCGAGGACGACGATCAGCGGATGATCGTGGCCCAGACCAACGAGCAGGTCGACGACCTCATCGACCGCCTCGCCGGGGCCGATCCGGCGATGCGCATCGGCCGCCTCTCCAGTACCGCGTACGTGACCAGCGAGCGGGTCGACCAGCACGCGAACGTCCGCGTCGCGACCAAACCCGCCGACCTGGCCGATCGCACGATCGTCATCGGGACCGCCGCCAAGTGGGCCACCATCACCGACGGCAGCTGGTCGCACGCGATCATCGACGAGGCGTATCAGATGCGCTCGGACATGTTGTTGCGCATCGCGAATCGGTTCGATCGCGGGCTGTTCGTGGGCGATCCCGGGCAGCTCGATCCGTTCGCCACCGTCGAGACCGCGCGCTGGGCGGGGCTCACCTGGGCTTCACGGCCGGTCCGCTAGGCGCCCACCGCCGCCGCGACAGCACGCCCAGTCAGCACCCGCGCGAGGTGCTGCCGGTATTCGACGTCGGAATTGCCGTCCGCGACCGGGTTGGTGCCCTCGGCCGCGTGCGCGGCGGCCGCCCGGATCGTCTCCGCGTTGGCCTGCGCGCCGAGCAACGCCTGCTCCACGCCAGTCGCCCGGACCGGCGTCGCGCCCATGTTCGTCAACGCCACCCGGGCTTCCTCGATCACGCCGCCCTCGGTGCGCACGGTGGCCGCCACCGCGCACATCGACCAGGCCTGGGCGACCCGGTTGAACTTCTCGTAGTGCGCCCGCCAGCCGGTGTGCTTGGGCAGCCGCACCTCGACGAGCAGCTCGTCCGGGGCCAGCGCGGTGGTGAAGTAGTCCTGGAAGAACTCCGCCGCGGACACCGTGCGCCGACCGTTCGGACCGGCCAGCACCAGCTCGCCGTCCAGCGCGAGCACCGGAGCCAGCAGGTCGCCTGCCGGATCCGCGTGCGCGATCGCGCCGCCGAACGTGCCGCGGTGCCGCACCTGCGGATCCGCGACAGTGTCAGTCGCTTCCTTCACCAACGCCGCGTGCTCGGCGATCAGCGGGTCGCGCTGGACCTCGTAATGCGTCGTCATCGCGCCGACCACGAGCGCGTCGCCGTCCTCGCGCACTCCGCGCATTTCGGCGACCTTCCCGAGGTCGACCAGCGTGGTCGGCGCGGCCAAGCGCATCCGCAGCACCGGCAGCAGGCTTTGCCCGCCTGCCAGCACCTTGGCGTCCTCGCCCGCCGCGGCGAGCGCCTGCACGGCTTCGTCCACCGTGGACGGAGCGACGTAGTCGAACGGAGCCGGGATCACTGGGCACCTCCGGAGGCGTCGATCGAACCGAGACCGCCACCGGCCTCGCCGCCGGGTCCGCCGGCATTGGCTGAACCGGTGCGCACCGCGTTCCACACGCGCATCGGCGTGAGCGGCATTTCGATGTCGTTCACCCCGAACTGGCGCACCGCGTCGACCACCGCGTTGACCACGGCAGGCGTCGAAGCGATCGTGCCCGCCTCGCCGACCCCCTTGGCTCCCAACGGGTTCGTGGTCGACGGCGTCTCCGTGCGGTCCGTGGTGAACGACGGCAGGTCGGCCGCCGACGGCAGCAGATAGTCGGCGAACGTGCCAGTGGTGAGCGTGCCGCTTTCGTCGTGCACGGCTTCCTCGAACAACGCCTGTGCGATGCCCTGGGCGAGCCCGCCGTGCACCTGGCCTTCCACGATCAGCGGGTTGACCACCTTGCCGACGTCGTCCACGCAGACGTACGAACGCAGCTTCACCTGGCCCGTTTCCGTGTCCACTTCGGCCGCGCACAGGTGCGTGCCGTGCGGGAAGGAGAAGTTCTCCGGGTCGAAGGTGGCGTCGGAATCAAGGGACGGTTCCACGCCGTCCGGCAGGTTGTGCGCGGCGAACACCGCGAGCGCGATGTCCTGGATCGTCGTCGACGAATCCGTGCCCTTCACGGTGAACTTGCCGCCGGAGTACTCGAGGTCGTCCTCCGAACACTCCAGCAGATGCGCGGCGATCGGCTTCGCCTTCGCGACCACCTTCTCGGCCGCCTTGACGATCGCGATACCGCCGACGACGAGCGAACGCGAACCGTACGTGTCGAGGCCCTTGTGCGAGGACTGCGTGTCGCCGTGCAGGACTTCAACGTCCTCAAACGACACCCCCAGCTGGTCGGCGACGATCTGGCTCCACGCCGTCTCGTGCCCCTGACCGTGCGCGGACGCACCTGTCGTGACCTCGACCTTGCCGGTCGGCAACATCCGCAGCGACGCGTATTCCCAGCCGCCGGCGCCGTAATCGAGCGAACCCAGCACCCGCGACGGCGCGAGCCCGCACATCTCGGTGAACGTCGAAATCCCGATGCCGAGCTGCACCGGATCGTTCGCCTCGCGGCGTTCCTTCTGCTCGCGGCGCAGCGCGTCGTAGCCGAAGAGCTCCTTCGCCTTCTCGGTCGCGGCCTCGTAATTTCCGGAGTCGTAGGTGAGCCCGCAGACCGTGGTGAACGGGAATT
Organism: Amycolatopsis sp. NPDC003676; assembly: GCF_053587275.1. NCBI lineage: Bacteria > Bacillati > Actinomycetota > Actinomycetes > Pseudonocardiales > Pseudonocardiaceae > Amycolatopsis > Amycolatopsis sp. NPDC003676. The sequence continues at coordinate 43,786 of NZ_JBSFNS010000060.1, read as the reverse complement.
CCTCGTGCTTGATCCAGTTCTTTTCGCGCAGCTCCACCGGGTCCATGCCCAGCTCGTCGGCCAGCTCGTCCATGATCCGCTCGATCGCGAACGTCGCTTCCGGACGGCCCGCGCCGCGGTAGGCGTCGGTGAGCGTGGTCGTGGTGAACACGTTGGTGCAGGCGAAGTGGTAGGCCGGGATCTTGTAGATCGCGTTGAACATGAACGCGCCGAGGATCGGCACGCCCGGCCCGACCAGGCCGTTGTACGCGCCGAGGTTGGCGAGCAGTTCGACTTTGAGCCCGGTGACCGTGCCGTCGGCCTTCGCCGAGATCGTGATGTCCTGGATCTGGTCGCGGCCGTGGTGCGCGGCGAGCATCGTCTCGGACCGGGATTCGTTCCACTTCACCGGTTTGCCGAGCTTGTTCGCGACCAGCACGGACATCATTTCCTCGGGCAGCACGCCGATCTTGCCGCCGAACCCGCCCCCGACGTCCGGGGCGATCACGCGCAGCTTGTGCTCCGGGATGCCCAGCGTCAGCGCGGACATCACGCGCAGAATGTGCGGCACCTGGGTGGCCGACCACATGGTCAGCTGCGCGCCGGTCGGGTCGACCACGCACGCGCGCGGCTCCATGAACGCGGGCACCAGGCGCTGCTGGCGGAACCGCCGCTTGAGCACGACCTCCGAAGAGGACAGTGCTTCCTCGACATTGCCGCCCGTGCCCGCCTCGGCCGAATCGAAGACCCAGAAGGCGTTCTTGTTGCTGCCCAACTCCTCGTGGACGAGCGGCGCGTCTTCGGCGAGCGCGGCTTCCAGGTCGAGAACCGGCGGCAGGTCTTCGTACTCGACCTCGATCGCCTCGAGCGCGTCATGCGCCTCCGCGGACGACCGCGCGACCACGACGGCCACGCCCTCGCCAGCGAAATTCACCCGATCCGACGCCAGCACCGGACGTCGCGGCGCGGCCATGTCCGGCGTGATCGGCCACGCGCACGGCATGCCGATCGCGCCCTCAGGGTCGAGGTCCGCAGCGGTGTAAACGGCAACGACACCAGCAGCTTCCTTCGCCGCCGACGTGTCGATCGAAACGATCTTGGCGTGCGCCAGCGGACTCCGCAGCACCGCGAGATGCAGCATTCCCGGCAACGCGATGTTGTCCGTCCACCGGGTGCGCCCGGTGATGAGCCGCTCGTCTTCCTTGCGGCGCCGGGACTTTCCTACCTCAGGCTCGATCGTGGCAGTCATCATTCACCACCCACGCCGACGTGGTTGGGCTGATCGATCTTCTCGGCGTCCGGCCCCGCACCAGGACTCATGTGCTTCGCGGCGTCGCGAACCGCCTTCACGATGTTCTGGTAACCAGTACAGCGGCAAAGATTGCCCTCAAGCCCCTCGCGGACGGCTTGCTCGTCCGGGTCCGGGTTGTCGGCGAGCAGGTCGATGGACTGCATGATCATGCCCGGGGTGCAGAACCCGCACTGCAGCGCGTGATTGTCGTGGAAAGCTTGCTGGACCGGGTGCAGCTGGCCGTCGCGGGCCAGCCCCTCGATGGTGGTGACCTCGCATCCGTCGGCCTGCACGGCGAGGACGGAACAGGATTTCACGCTGTGCCCGTCGAGATGGACGGTGCACGCGCCGCAGTTGCTGGTGTCGCACCCGACGACGGTGCCCACCTTCCCGACGCGTTCCCGTAAGTGGTGGACGAGCAGGGTGCGCGGCTCGACGTCATCGGTGTATTTCGTGCCGTCGACAGTGACGGTGATGCGCATCAAAGGCCTCCAAGTGCAAATGCCCGCCAGCCCCGGCGGAGGCGGCGGGCCGGTTCGGGAACGGCCAAGGCGCGATCGTGATCGGCCTCACAGGGGAGCGTGCTACGCCTATCGCGCGCGGACAAGTCCTGATGTCGCACGTCGCCGGGGTGGTTCCGCAGATGCGGGTGTTTTGGTGATTTTGACGCGCAGATGCGTGAAGCCGGACGGGTGATTTTTCAGCCGCCGGGGGTGGTGGGCGGATCTTGCCGCAGGGGCGCGGTTTCTTGGCGGGCGTTCACCGGGTTTCGTTGCTGGACGCGGTTTTCCCGGCGGATTGCGCCGCTGAGGTGGGTCGTTCCGGCCGCCCGGGACGGCGGTCTGGACGGTTCTGGACGGTGCCGCACTTCCTGGCGGCTACTGGCCCGCCGCAACTGCTGGAGATGCACCGCCCCAGCCTGCCGGGTCAGCGAATCCGCTCAGTCAGCTGTGAATCCGCCCCGTCAACGCCGCCAGCCGCCGCCCGGTCCCGCTCCAGCGCAGCGCGATGATCTCCGCCGCGATCGACACCGCCGTCTCCTCCGGCGTGCGCGCGCCCAGGTCGAGGCCGATCGGCGACGACAACCGTTCCAGCTCGCCCTCGGTGATCCCTGCCTCGCGGAGCCGCGCGAACCGGTCGTCATGCGTCTTGCGCGAACCCATCGCGCCGACGTACCCGACGTCGAGCCGCAACGCGACCTCCAGCAGCGGCACGTCGAACTTCGGATCGTGCGTGAGGACCGCGATCGCCGTCCGCGCGTCGATCCGGCCCGCGTCGGCCTCGGCCTTCAGGTAACGGTGCGGCCAGTCGACGACCACGTCGTGCGCCTCCGGGAACCGGCTGCTGGTCGCGAACACAGGGCGCGCGTCGCAGACCGTCACCTGATACCCGAGATAAGCACCCATCCGTGCCATCGCGGCGGCGAAGTCGATGGCACCGAACACCAGCAGTCGCGGCGGCGGTTCGAAGGAGTTCACGAAAACCGCCATGCCCTCGCCGCGGCGCTGCCCGTCCGGTCCGTAGTGGAGCGTCCCGGTGCGTCCAGCGGCGAGAAGCCCGCGCGCGTCGTCGGCGACGGCATCGTCCATCCGGGACGAGCCAAGGGACCCCTCGACCCGATCCGGCCACACGATCATGTGCTCGCCGACCAGTCCGGGCGTCTCGTGCTCCACGATCGTGACGACCGCGACCGGCTCGCCGCTGCGCACCGATTCGACGACGCGCTCCAGCTCCGGCATCGACGCGCGGTCCACCGGCTCGACGTAGATGTCGATGATCCCGCCGCAGGTCAGCCCGACCGCGAAGGCGTCGTCGTCGCTGACGCCGTAGCGCTGCAAAACCGGCTTCCGCTCGGCGACGACGTCATTGGCCAGCTCGTAGACCGCGCCCTCGACGCAGCCGCCGGACACGCTCCCGACGACCGTCCCGTCCGGCGCGACCATCATCGACGCGCCCGGTGCCCGCGGCGCCGACGAAAACGTGGCCACCACCGTGCCGAGCCCGACCGTTTCGCCCGCCTGCCAGCGGCGGTACACGTCGTCCAGTACGTCACGCATCGGCAATCTCCCCGAGGAGTCGTTCCAACGTCGCCAGGCTGTGCCCGGCCAGCAACCGGTCGATGTGCGGCAGGGCGGCCACGATGCCGGATTGGACCGGAGCATAACCCTCGCGCCCTGCGTGCGGATTCACCCAGAATACGGCGTGCGCGAGACGGCGCAGCCTGCCGAGCTGCTCGGCCAGCAAGCTGACGTCGCCGCGCTCCCACCCGTCGGAGAACACGGTGACTACCGCGCGTCGCGCGAACCCGCGCTGCCCCCACCGGTCGAGAAACACCCGGAGCGTCTCGCCAAGCCTCGTCCCACCAGCGAAATCAGGCACCGCGGTGCCGGCGGCGAGCATCGCCTGCTCCGGATCGCGCTGCCTGAGCTGACGGGACACGCGCGTCATCCGAGTACCTAGTGTGAACACCTCGACCGACATCGGCGCCGCCCGCGCGACGACGTGCGCGAACCGCAGCAACGCGTCGGCGTACGGACTCATCGAGCCGGAAACGTCGATCAGCAACACGACTTTCCGCGCCCGCGTCCCCCGCCGATGATGCGCCAGCCGAACGGGCTCGCCACCGGACGCGAGCATGGCGCGCAGAGTCCGCGCCGGATCAAGCGCACCACGATGCGCCGGCGTCCGCCGCGCCGCCCTTCGTCGAGGCAAGACGGGCCGCAGCGTCGCGAGCAACTCCCGGAGGTGCGCCCGCTCAGCCTTGGTGAGCTCGGCGAGATCCCGATGCCGGAGAACCTCATGATCGCTGGCCGCGACGCGGAGCGTGTCGTGAGATTCCTGGGTGCTCTCCCCGTCGCCGCCGGCCGCGATCAGTGGAGCGATCCGGGCCTGCTTCCGCACCGGAGTCCCGCCGGTCGCCCTAGGACTGTCGTCTCCCTCGAACCACCGCGCGAACGCTTCCTCGTAGCGAGGCAAGTCGTCGGGGTCGGAGCAAAGGGTCAACCGCCCGACCCAGTAGAGCTGCGTCGGCCGGGCAACATCGACCTTCGCCACGGCGGACAGATAGGCCTGCACCCGCCGCGCGTCACAGGCGACGCCCGCTTCGCGCAATGCCGCCGCGAACCCCGCGTAACCGGCGAGGGGGTCGGCGACTTCGGTGTTCATGTCCCCCATTGTGACCCCAATGCGAGAAACCGCGCCGCGACAGCCTGACGCAGCTTGTGCTGGTGTCCAGCGCGTGCGCCGACCGCCCCCGACGCGGTCCGGCGCGGTCGATCAGGTGATCCGGGCCGTGTTTCGGCAAGCTGAGGTTGCCACGCGGCTCCCCAGCGCCACAGCTGATACGGCTCAGCAACCCCAAGTTGCGGCTGTCCGGCTGCAGGCCGCCAGTTGTCGGCAGTGATCTTGGCGCGCGGAGGTTTTTGGCCGCGCACGTGCTTTAGGCGGCGCGGAGGTTCTATGCCGCGCAGCCGTTCCTGGCCTCGCAGAGGTTCCTGGACGCGCAGAGGTTCCTGGCCGGGTCGAGGTTCTTGGGCGCGCGACGGTTCCGGCTTGAGCTGCTCCAGCTCGCCAGTGTTCCTCCGCACCGCCATTCCAGAGTGAACCGCGTCGGCCCCGCAGATGTTCCGCTCTGCTCGAACTCACCGCGCCACCAGACCTGCGAACGATTCCATCCAACTCTCGCCCGCGCACCCAACGCTCGGGAACCCAGCACCGCCTGCCGAGACAACTCCAAGAGTCATCGTCCGGACCAAGCACAGCACGGCCCGCACCAAAGCCCGCGCGCATCCCGCCCCGCCATGCCAAGCCGCCGCCCGTCGTTTCCCCAGGCACACCGCTCCGCAGGGCCAAGCCGCCGCGCGAACCTCCCGGCCGTCTCGGCTCGGTCGGTCTCAGCACCACGCCCGCGACAACGTCCCGAGCCATCTCAGCCCAGCACCATTCCGCGCCAAACCTCCAAAGGCCCGCACCCCCGCGTCAACCACGGCACCCGGCGAAGGGCGGCCGCGCACGCCGTCCCGCCTCCGGGACAGCGTGCGCGGACCGTGGTTGCGCGCAGCAGCCAGCCCCGGTAGCACAGGGCGGGCGCGCGGAACCTTCAGGAAAGAACGGAACTCAGCGGACGGCCGGGAGGGCAGTCCGGGCGAAGTCGGTCACGAGCCCTCCTTCCGGCACAAGCACAGTCACAGTCACAAAATCAGTGAAGTCGGCGAAGTCATTCGGTGATGCTTCAAGCATGCCCGATCCCGCACCCCGCCGCAACGGAATTACCTGATAGTCCACAGTGGACGCAAGCTCAGGAGAACAGCGTGTCCAGCTTCGCCCGCACCCGGTCGAGGTCCTCGCTGTACTTCAGCACCGCGCCGAGGGTGCGCGCGGCCGTCGCGGCGTCCAGTTCGTCGCGCTGGAGCGCGAGCAACGCCCGCGCCCAGTCAAGGGATTCCGCGACGCCAGGCGGTTTGAGAAGGTCCATCGCCCGCAGCCGGTGCACCGCGTCGGCGATCTGCCGGGCGAGCGTCTCGCCGATCCCCGGCAGCCGACGGCGCAGGATGTTGATCTCCCGAGCAAGATCAGGATGCTCAAGCCAGTGGTAAAGACACCGGCGCTTGAGCGCGTCATGCACCTCGCGCGTCCGGTTGGACGTCAGCACGACCAGCGGCGGCTGCTCCGCACGCACCTCGCCGTACTCCGGGATCGTGACGGTGTACTCGTCCAGCAACTGCAGGAGAAACGCCTCGAACTCATCGTCAGCGCGGTCGATCTCGTCCACAAGCAACACGCACGGCGTCGTAGTGAGCGCCTGCAGCAACGGCCGCGCGAGCAAGAACCGCTCCGTGTACAGCGAACGCTCGGCAGTTTCCGCATCGAGCCGTCCGCCGTCGGCCGCTTCGAGGGCGCGCAGGTGCAGCAGCTGACGGGGGAAGTCCCATTCGTAGAGCGCCTGCGCGGCGTCGATGCCCTCGTGACACTGCAGCCGCACCAACGGCCACTGCAACGCCTCGGACAACGCGAGCGCCAGCGACGTCTTCCCGGTGCCCGGCTCACCTTCGCAGAAGAGCGGACGCTGCATCTGCGTCGCGAGGAATCCCGCGGTGGCCAGCCCCTCGTCGGCGAGGTAACCGGTGGTGTCGAGGGCAGCCGCGAGCGCGTCGGGCGAGGCGAGGGACTCTGTCACATCCCCGATCGTAGATCTGCGACCGCCAGGTTCGCCGTTCGCCGCCGCCCAGCAATGCTCAACCGCGCGCCGCTGAGCCGGGTAGCCGCAGATCAAGTGTCGTTCACGGCCAGGCCCGCGATGGATCGCGGCACGACCCGATTCACCGCCAGTTCGACTTGGGCTCCAACCCTCACGCGAACTCGCGCAGATCCGTCGGCACGCCCAACCGCAAGCCCGTCATCGCCCCGGCCCGCAGCGCCGCCGTCCCGACGAGACAAACCGAAGAGCAGCAGATCAACCCCAACCGGACCGGACCCGCCGGCTCAGCCCCGCACCACGACACCGTTCATCGCCGCTCCGCACCAGGCCCAGCCAAATCCCCAGGCCGATCGACGTCACTGCCACTACCGAGATCACCGCACTCGACAAGCCGCACGTCAGACCGTCCGCGCAACCAGTCCCGAGCCCCGTGGTCACCCTGCGCCGAATCCGCGATCTCACCCCACCAACGCCGCCCGAACAGCACCGGATGCCCAGGAACCCCCTGGTAAGCCGCCCGAACGACCGCGTCCTCGGACGCCTCCCCGACGATCCGCGCGAGCGCCGCGGCAGGCACCCACGGCAGATCCACCAGGTGCACGAGCACCGCGGCCGCCGACTCCCCCGTCAGCGACTCGAGCCCAGCCTTCAGCGACTCCCCCATCCCGTCCTGCCACCGCTCGGCAGGCACCGGAGTGACGTCCGGCGGCAACAGCTCGCGGACCTGATCAGCCGACGCGCCGACCACTACCCGCACCGAGGCGCACCCGGCGTCGGCCAGGTTCCGGACAGCCCGCCGGACCAGCGGCTCCCCGTCGTACTCGACCAGGGCTTTGGGCCCACCGAATCGCCGCCCCGCCCCGGCGGCGAGCAGCAGTCCGGCAACCGGTTCCGGCATCGGTGCTCCTCAGCCTCGGACCGCTCGCCCGGGCGCGACCGCGGCGAGATCTGCCGAAATGGCCGTCGCGGTCTCGATCAACGGCGGAACGAACTGGGTCCGGACGACGTCCACCGGCGTCCGGCTCGCGTGCGTCGAGATGTTCACCGCGGCGACCGCGCGCCCCTTCCGGTTGCGGATCGGCGCGGCGACCGAGCGCAGGCCCTCTTCGAGTTCCTGGTCGACCATCGCCCAGCCCTGCTCCCGGACCTTGGCCAGCTCGGCCTCGAGCGCGGTGCGGTGGGTGAGCGTGTGCGGGGTCAGCCGGTCGAGGTCGGCGACGATGAAGTAGGCGTTGAGTTCCATCCGATCCATGTCGGCGAGCAGCACGTGTCCCATCGACGTGGCGTGCGCGGGGAACCGCGTGCCGACGTTGATGCTCACCGTCATGATCCGCGACACCGCGACGCGCGCGACGTACACGATGTCGGCGATCTCCAGCACAGACACGGAACTCGACTCGTGCACCTGCTCCGAGAGCCGCTCCAGATGCGGTTGCGAGATCTCGGCCAGGCTCAGGCTGGACAGGTAGGCGTAGCCGAGTTCCAGCACGCGCGCGGTGAGCGAGAAGTACTTGCCGTCGGTGCGGACGTAGCCGAGGTCCACGAGTGTCAGCAGGAACCGGCGGGCAGCCGCGCGGGTCAGCCCGGTGATGCGCGCGACGTCGCTGAGCGTCGGGTGCGGCGCCTCGGCGCTGAACGCCTTGATCACCGCCAGCCCGCGTTCCAGCGACTGCACGTGGTGCGCGCCGCGTTCCGCCTGGTCGTCGGATTCCATGCGGCGAACCTTATCCGGCCGGTGGCTGGGCGGTGGTTTCTCCCAACTCGGCGAGGACGCGCTGGGCGATCCCGATCGCCGTGTTCGCCGCCGGCACCCCCGCGTACACGCCGGTGTGCAGCAGCACTTCGCGGATCTCGTCCGCGGTAAGCCCGTTCCGCACTGCCGCACGGACGTGCATCGCTAGCTCGTCGTGGCAGTGCAGTGCGGTGAGCGCGGCAAGCGTGATGCAGCTGCGGGTCCGCCGGTCGAGACCGTCGCGCGTCCAGACCGAACCCCACGCCGCTTCGGTGATGTACTCCTGGAACGGCTTGCTGAACTCGGTGGTCCGCGCGACCGCCCGGTCGACATGCTCGTCGCCGAGCACCTCGCGGCGCACCCGCATGCCCGCCTCGTAGCGGTCTCCGGTCACTGTTCCTCCGTGATCCGCTCGAGGATCAGCCGGGTGAACTCCTCCGGCTGTTCGTAGCTGCCCAGGTGCGCCGCGGAGGCGACAACCTCGAGCCGGGCGCCGGGGATCCCGTCCGCGATGACCCGCCCGTGCGGCTCAGCTGGCGTCGACGGGTCGTCGGCACCAGCGATGACCAGCGTCGGAACGGAGATCTTCGGCAGGTCGCCGGTGAGATCCATCCGCCCGATCACCTCGCAGCAGCCCGCGTACCCCTCGTCGGGCTGCGCCGTGACCATCTCACGCAGGTACGCGACCTGGTCCGGATGCGCCTGCGCGTAACCCGGTGTCACCCATCGCCCGACGCTGGCTTCCGCGACCGCCCCAGTGCCCTCGGCCCGCACGAGACGCGCGCGATCGGCCCACATCTCGGGCGGTCCGAGCAGCGCTGACGTGCAGCACAGCGTGAGGCTCGCCAACCGCTCCGCGGCGTGCGCGCCGAGCCACATCCCGGTCATCCCGCCCAGCGACAGGCCGACGAAGTGCGCGCGCTCGACGCCGAGGTCGTCGAGCAGCCCCAGCACGTCGCCGCCCAAATCGGCCAGGTCGTACGGCCCCGGCGGCACCGGCGACGACCCGTGGCCGCGCGTGTCGTACCGGACCACGCGGAATCCGCGTTCGGCCAACGGCGCGACCTGTGGCTCCCACATCCGGTGGTCGCTGCCGATCGAGTTGGAGAACACCACCACCGGACCCGCCGGCGGGCCTTCGACGACCCGGTGCACCCGGACACTGCTCACGCTTGAACCTCCACAATGGACACGGCCGGTCAGACCGCGAAGAACACCGTCTCGCCTTCGCCTTGCAACCGCACGTCGAACCGGTAATCGGTGCCGTCTTTCTTGGCCAGCAACGTGTCCCGGCGTTCCTCGGGAACGCTCGCCAGCACGACATCGCCGGCGTTGTCCTGGTCCTCGAAGTAAATGCGCGTGACGACCCGGTTGAGCAGCCCGCGAGCGAACACCGACACGTCGATGTGCCGGGCCTGCGGAGCCCCGGTCGCGTCCGGCACTGCTCCGGGCAGCACCGTGAGAATCCGGTACCGGCCTTCGGCATCGGTGGGACATCGGCCGAACCCGCGGAACGGCTCGCCGGGCTTGCCGCGCGGATCGTCGGGATGGTCGAACCCGCCGTTCGGGTCCGCCTGCCATGTCTCGATCATCGCGTCGGGAACCGGGTTTCCCGCGCCGTCGTACACCCCGCCGCGGATCCACACCGCGCCTTCGGTGCCTTCCGGGACCACGAACGGCCCGTCGTCCCACGGCAGCCCGATGGACAGATACGGCCCGACAGTCTGCGAGGGCGTGCCTTCGAGCCTCACTCGTCCTCCTCCTCGTCCTCGAACACAGACTGTTCCCGTCCGCGCACCACGATGTCGAACTGGAACGCCAGCGCCCATTCCTCCTCGGTGCGGTCGAGGTCGAACCGGGAGATCATCCGCTGCCGCGCCTTCTCGTCCGGGATGGAGTTGAAGATCGGGTCCTGCGAGAACAGTGGATCGTCCGGGAAGTACATCTGCGTGACGAGCCGCTGGGTGAACGCCGAGCCGAACACCGAGAAGTGGATGTGCGCGGGACGCCACGCGTTGTCGTGGTTCTTCCACGGGTACGCGCCGGGCTTGATGGTGGTGAACTCGTAGCGCCCGTCGCCGTCGGTGAGCGTGCGGCCGAGCCCGTCGAAGTTCGGGTCGAGCGGGGACGGCCAGCGGTCGCCGGTGTGCCGGTAGCGGCCGCCCGCGTTGGCCTGCCAGATCTCCACGAGCGAATCGCGGATCGGCCGCCCGTCGCCGTCGAGAAGCCTTCCGGTGACGATGATCCGCTGGCCCTGCGGCTCGCCCGCGTGCTGGCGGGTGAGGTCATTGTCGAACTCGCCGAGCCGCCCCGGGCCGAGCAGAGGACCGGTGACCTCGGTGAGCATCTGCGGCAGCAGGACCAGCGGCTGCTTCGGATGCCGCAACGCGGTGGAACGGTACGGCGCGTAGTCGAGCGGCGGATGGGTGCCGTCCGGATCAGGCCGGTACTGCGGCAGGCGCCGTTCGGTCGGTGTGGCCACGATGCCTCCCCTTTCTCAGCGATTCTCGAGCACGACAGCGAGACCCTGGCCGACGCCGATGCAGATCGCCGCGAGGCCCCAGCGACCGCCGGTGCGGCGGAGCTGATGCGCCAGCGCGCCGATGATCCGGCCGCCGGACGCGCCGAGCGGGTGCCCGATCGCGATGGCCCCGCCGTTGACGTTGACGATCTCCGGGTCGAGCTTCGACCATTCTTTCAGGCAGGCCAACGACTGTGCGGCGAACGCCTCGTTGAGTTCCACCGCGGCGAGGTCGCTCCAGCCGATGCCTGCCCGTTCGAGCGCGATCTCCGCCGCGCGCACCGGACCGATGCCGAACACGTCCGGGTCGACTCCCGCGGCGCCGCGGCCGGCGATCCGGGCCAGCGGCGTCTTGCCGAGCCGCTCGGCCGCCGCCGCGTCACCGAGCAGCAACGCCGACGCACCGTCGTTGAGCGGCGATGCGTTGCCCGCCGTGACGGTGCCGTTTTCCTTGCGGAACACCGTTTTCAGCTTCGCGAGCTTCTCGGGCGTGGAGTCCGGCCGGATGCCCTCGTCCCGGGTCAGCTCGACGCCTTCCACCGGAACCACGTGGTCGTCGTAGAAGCCCTCGTCCCACGCCCGGGCGGCATTCACGTGGCTGCGCGCGGCGAACGCGTCCTGCTCGTCCCGGGTGATGCCGTAGCGCTCGGCGAGCAGTTCAGTGGACTCGCCGAGGGAAACGGTCCACTGCGACGGCATCGCCGGGTTGACCATCCGCCAGCCGAGCGCCGTGTTGTACAGCGTCTGGTTGCCCGCCGGAAAAGCCTTGTCCGGCTTCGGCATCACCAGCGGCGAGCGGCTCATCGACTCGACGCCGCCCGCGACCACCAGCGAGGCGTCGCCGACCTGGATCGCCCGGCTCGCCTGCATGGCCGCCTCGACGCCGGACCCGCACAGCCGGTTCACCGTCGCACCGGGAACCGACGTCGGCCAGCCCGCGAGGAGCGCGGCCATCCGCGCCACGTTCCGGTTGTCCTCGCCCGCGCCGTTGGCGTCGCCGAGCAGCACCTCGTCCACAGTGGACGGATCGAGTCCGTTGCGCTCGGCCAGCGCGCGCAGGACGCCCGCGGCCAGGTCGTCAGGGCGCACTCCGGAGAGAGCGCCGCCGTAGCGCCCGAAGGGAGTGCGGATCGCGTCGAGTACGTAAGCGTCGCTCATTCGCCGGCCTTCTTCAATTCACGGAGCAGGGTCAGTTCGCGTTCAGTGGGCGCGGGGGTGGTCTTGAGGTCCGCGGCCGCCTTCAGTGTCCACCCCGTCGCTTCCACGACCTGTTCCAGCTCGATCCCGGGGTGCAGTTCGGTGAGCGTGAGCTCCGCAGTGTCCGGATCGGGCCGCATCAAACCGAGGTCGGTGACCACGAGCGTCGGCCCGGCTCCGCGCAGGCCGAGCCGTTCGCGGTCGCCGCGCCCGGTGCCGTGGCCGAACGACGTCACGAAGTCGACCTTGTCCACAAAGGTGCGCTTGCTCTGCCGCAGCACGACGAACACTTCCTTGCAGGACGCGGCGATCTCCGGCGCTCCGCCCGCGCCGGGCAGGCGCACCTTCGGATCGTGATAGTCGGAACCGATGACCGTGGTGTTGATGTTGCCGAACTTGTCCAGCTGCGCCGCGCCGAGGAACCCGACGTCGATCCGGCCGGGCTGCAGCCAGTAGTTGAACACCTCGGGCACGCTGACGACCGCGTCGGCGGTGTCGGCCAGTTCGCCGTCGCCGATCGACAGCGGCAGCCTGCTCGGTTTCGCGCCGAGACAACCCGATTCGTAGATCAAAGTGAGGTTCGGGGCGTGCGTGCGGCGGGCCAGGTTCGCCGCGGTGCTCGGCAATCCGATCCCGACGAAACACGACATGCCCTCGCCGAGCGCGCGCGCCGCGGCGATGCTCATCATCTCGTCAGCGGTGTACTCGCTCATGCCTTCACTCCGGTCAAGTCGTTCAGCCACTTGGCGAATTCCTCGCGGTCCCGGCCGATCTCGTCCCACGTCTGGTACGCCGCGTTGTCCCGCTCGTAGTACCCGGCGGCGTACGAGGGCGCAGCGCCGCGCGGCACCTCTGCCACCGCGGTGACCGCCCAGGACGGAAGGACCAGCGCGCCCGGACGGGGCTCCAGCTCGTCGACGACCTCTTCCACCGTGACCAGCGACCGCTTCGCCGCCAGCACCGCCTCCTTCTGCACGCCCGCGATGCCCCACAGCTGGACGTTGCCCGCCCGGTCGGCGCGCTGCGCGTGCACGATCGTGACGTCCGGGTTCAGCGCCGGCACCGCGGTGAGCTGCTCGCCGGTGAACGGGCAGGTGATCGGCTTGATCGTGTCCGTCTGCGCGGGCAGATCGGTGCCGGTGTAGCCGCGCAGCACGGCGAACGGCAGCCCGGAAGCGCCTGCGACATAACGGTTCGCCATGCCCGCGTGACTGTGTTCCTCGATCTCCAGCGGCACCGGCCACGAGTGCTGCACCGCGTCGCGGAACCGGTGCAGCGAGCCGACTCCGGGGTTGCCGCCCCAGGAGAAGATCAGCTTGCTCGCGCAGCCCGCGCCGATGAGCTGGTCGTAGACGATGTCCGGCGTCATCCGCACGAGTGTGAGGTTCCGCCTGCCCTGACGGATGATCTCGTGCCCGGCCGCCACGGGGATGAGGTGCGTGAAGCCCTCGAGAGCGACGGTGTCTCCGTCGTGCACCAGCTCGGCGATCGCCTCGCCGAGCGACAGCACCCTTGCCATCACGAGCCCTTCCGTCTGGATCTTCCTGCTTCCGCCGTTCCGTGCTAGCGTGTTCGCATAGCGCACAGAAGTTCTACATATGAACATAGCACGGTCCGGCCGCCCGCGGGAGTGCCAAAGGGTGAAGCGGACGTCCGGACAGACGACAGAAGACAGAGCAAGGTTTGCGGGCTTCGAGAGGAATGAGGTGATGCGATAAGACAACACGGTGCGCTGGGAGTCGGCGAACGGGTTTCGCGGCGACACAGAGCGGCGCGGCCGTCGGCAGACCGGAATTTCGTTGCGTGGTACCGCAATGCGGAATTCGGGCACTGCCCGCGTCGGCGGCGTTCTGTCGCGGTTGGACGCTCCGTCGCAGCTCAGGCGGGTGTCCGGCGGTGAGCGCGCCGCGAACCTCGCTCGGGCGGCACAGTCGGCATTAGGCTGCTCGGCATGCCGAAGATCGCTGTCACCCGCTGGATCCCGGACGAGGCCGTGCAGGTGCTCGGCGAGGCAGGCGAAGTCGAAATCTCGCCGGAGGACCGGCCGCTCACGCCCGAGGAACTGCGGAAGTTCGTCGCCGGCGCGGCCGCGGTGGTGTCGATGCTGCACGACCGGATCGACGGCTCGGTCGCGGACGCGGCGGGTCCCGAGCTGAAGGTCGTCGCGAACGTCGCGGTGGGCTACGACAACGTGGACGTCAGTGCACTGGCGGACCGCGGGGTCGTGGTCGCCAACACGCCAGGCGTGCTCACCGACGCCACCGCGGATCTCGCGTTCGGACTGCTGCTGGCCGTCTCGCGGCGGCTCGGCGAAGGCGAACGTTTGCTGCGCGCACGGCAGCCGTGGTCGTTCCATCTCGGCTTCCTGCTCGGGTCCGGCTTGCAGGGCAAGACGCTCGGCATCGTCGGGCTCGGGCAGATCGGCCGCGCGGTGGCGAAGCGGGCGGCGGCGTTCGGGATGCGGGTCGTCTACTCCGGACGGTCGGCGAAGCCGGACTTCGACGGCGAGTTCGTGTCATTCGACGAACTGCTGCGGCGTTCCGACTTCGTGTCGCTGCACTGTCCGCTGACTCCCGAGACCCGGCACCTTGTCGACGCGGACGCGTTGCGCGCCATGAAACCGAGTGCGTACCTCGTGAACACCACGCGCGGTCCAGTGGTCGACGAGTCGGCGCTGGCCGACGCGCTCGAAGCCGGCGAGATCGCGGGCGCGGCGCTGGACGTGTTCGAGAAGGAGCCGGACGTCGAGCCGCGGCTGCTCGAGCGCGACGACGTGGTGCTGACGCCACATCTCGGATCGGCGACGGTGGAAACGCGTACGGCAATGGCGGTGCTGGCCGCACGCAACGTCGTCTCGGTGCTCGCCGACGCCGAGCCGCTGACGGAGGTGGGCCGATGACCCGGGTCGTGATCGCGCCGGACAAGTTCAAAGGAAGCCTGACCGCGGTCGAGGTGACGGAAGCGATCGCGCACGGCGTGCGCGATGCGTTGCCAGACGCCGAGATCTCCGCGTGCCCGGTCGCCGACGGCGGCGAAGGAACGCTGGAGGTGCTCGAGAACGCGGGCGGCTCGATGGTGCGCCTGTCGGTGCGTGGTCCGCTCGACGAACCGGTCGAGGCGCGGTATGTGCTGCTCGACGGCACGGCCTACGTCGAATCGGCGCGTGCGTGCGGCATCGAGTTCGTGACGCCCAGCCGGGAAGTCGCGCTGGCCGCGCACACGTGGGGCGTTGGCGAGTTGCTGAACGACGCCCTCGCCCGCGGAGCGCGGCGGCTCGTGCTGACCGTCGGCGGCACCGCGAGCACCGACGGCGGCGCTGGGATGCTGGCCGCCCTGGGTGCCGAGGTCGTCAACGCGTCCGGTGCGCCGGTCGGTCTCGGCGGCGGGTCGCTGGCGCAGGTCGCGCGCGTCGATCTGGGTCCGGTGCGGGAACGGCTGGGCGGGGTGCCGGTCGCGGTCGCGACAGACGTGACGAATCCGCTGCTTGGCGCGAACGGGGCGGCGGCCGTATTCGGCCCGCAAAAGGGTGCCGACCCGGAAGACGTCCAAGCGCTCGACGAAGCACTGGCGCACTGGGCCAAGGCGCTTGTGCAGGCTGGCACGTCGGACGTGTCCGACCTGCCCGGAGCCGGGGCCGGCGGAGGTGTCGCCGCGGGCGCGATCGCCGGGTTCGGCGCGACGGTCGAGTCCGGCTTCGACCTGATCGCCGCGTTGACCGGCGTCGACGAAGCACTGACCGGCGCGGATCTGGTCATCACCGGCGAGGGTTCGCTGGACGAACAATCACTGTCCGGCAAGGCCCCGGCAGGCATCGCGGCTCGCGCCGGGCGGACCGGCATCCCGCTGCTCGTGCTCGCCGGACGGATCCAGCTGGACGCGGACGCGCTGGCCAGCCTGGGAGTAGTGGGCAGCAGCGCGCTGATCGACCACGCGCCGTCGCTGGACTACGCCCGCGCCCACGCCGCGGAACTGCTGCGCGAACGGGCCGCGGTGCTGGTGCGGGACTGGCTGCGCGCCAAGTAGCAAAGCGCTCCCGCGATCAACCGCGGGAGCGCTTCTGCTCAGCTCAGCCGTCTTGGACAACCCATGTCTAGGACGGCGGTGCCACCCAGGGATCGGCCATGGATCAACTCGCCGGATCCGGACGACATCCGGCAGTTCCGGCGAACGGCACACGGGATCACCCGGCAGACACCGCCGCGCGAACCCGTGGCCGGGCGCTTGCGCAGCCGTCAGGCGGACTGCTGCTGGGGCAGGACGGCGAAGGCGACGTCGCCGGTGTCGTCCTGCTGAACGTCGAGGACCTTGTCGTCCAGCAACGCGGCTGCCTGCGGCTCAAGGAAGACCTTCGCCCCGCCGTCGGCGCCGACGATGCGGTCGCCGTCTTCCGGGGCCGGGGCTACCGACAGCGCCAGTTGGGCGCCGTCGCCTTCCATGCTCTGCAGCGCGAAGCGCAGGCCGCTTTCTTCGGAGCCAGTGCCTTGTTCAGCGGTCAACGCGGTGATCGCCTCGGCGGCGGCTTCGGTAACGGTCAGCATCTTTCGGCCTTCCCTTCGTCGCAGTCGGATGCGCGCGGTCGGTTGCAGGGTGGTTTTTCACGCTAAAGGCGGCACGACCGTCGCGCAGTGTGAGCGCGAGAGGCGTTGCCGCGACGGTGGAACCTGTCACAAATACGTTTGAGATCAGGCTCTTCGGGCCATAGCCGACCGGATCGCGTCGGCGACCGTGCAGCCCCCGTGGTCGACCCGCTCGCCCGGTCTGGGATTCGCGGGCCAGCCAGCCTCGGCCACGCTGACCGGCTCGCCAGTGTCGGCCGATCCCTCGACGCCCCCTCCGGCCACCGGCGGCCGAACCTCCGGCGGCTCCCCCGCACGCTGACTCTCCCGGACCTCGGCGGAGCCTGCCCCAGCACGCACCGCACCTCTGGGCGCGGGCGCACGGAACGGGTCGACACGGGAACTGTCCGCCCCGGGTGCTTGACTCTCGCGGAGAGCGTCGTCACCGGAATCGCTCACGGGCACCTCCCGAAAGTCCGGATTGTTCGTGGTGAGCTACCCGAGCCGACTTCCGGTGAAACGGGCCGAACGGCTGTCGTCGGAATCACAGTGGTTCCTGCGGTCCGCCAGGGCGTCAGTGGGCTGAGCGGAGCTAGCGTCGAAACCATGACCACCACAAGGTGGATGCCGCGCGGCCGGATCGGACTCCGCCCCCGGCGCAAACCCGGCCCGGACGCCGCCAGCAACGCCCCGCTCGGCGACGACGCGATCGACGCCATGCCGGAATACCGCACGCTCGACGAGCCTTCAGGCCGGTCCTCGAGCCTCGATGAGACCGCCGACCAGCTCCGCCCAGCCGCACTCGCCGACGAACTCAATCGCCGCGACTCGCTGGACTCCGACGCCGACCGCAGCAGGGACGACCCCCGTCGCCACTCAACGGCGAATCCAAGCGCCGACCGCCACGGGACAACCGATGGTGACGCTGATCCGCTCCCGCCAGAGCCCGGAGACGAGCGCACCCGTCGCCACCTGGCGGCAAACGCGAGCACGAATCGCCACTCAATGGCGACTACCCCAGCGACCTTGCTGCCGCCCAGCCCCGGGACCGAACTCGTCAGCCACGACCAGGTAACCGACGCGAACGCCCATCGCCGCCAACCGGCAACGGGCGACGCCAAACCGCTGCGGTCAGAGATCGTCAGTGGCCGTTCAACGGCGAATCCGAACGGCACTCACGGTGAAGCAGCAACCGACAACGCCGAACCACCACACCCGGACGTCAGCAGCCAACACGCCAGTCATCACCCACCGGCTAACCCCGCCAGGGCCCACGATGAGGCGGCAACTGACAACGCCAAGCCTCAGCACTCCGGCACCATCCGACGCACCAGTCGCCACCCAGCGGCCAATCCCAGCAGCGCCCGCCGCGAAGCGGCAACCGACAACGCCGAACCACCACACCCGGATATCAGCACCCAGCGCGCCAGTCGCCACTCAACGGCGAATCCGAACGGCGCTCGCCATCAGGCGGCAACCGGCGACGCCGACCTGCGTCCGCCAGAGCCCGCCAACGACACCGCCACGGAAGCCAGCCGTCCGCTCCGCCCGGCAACGGATCTCGTAGCCGAATCCCACCTCGACGGACCTCACCCGAATCCGCCAGCCGTCCTCACTCCGCATCCAGCACCCGCAACCGTTGCCGATAATCGGCCAACCCACGCCGCCGACCGCACTGCCCGCCGTCGCGAGATCGGGGGCCATGCGGCCTGGTATCTGGCCGCCGGTGTCGTCACCACCGGGCTGCAGGCCGTCCTCTTCCTCGCCTTCCGCCCGGAAATCGGCGCGCAATGGGCGAATCTCGCCGCGCTCGCGATCACGACGATCGGCAACACCGAGTTCCACCGCCGCGTCACGTTCGCCAAACGGAGCAGCCACGCGGGCAAGCGGCACCTTCAGGATCTCGTCACGTTCGCCTTCTACGCCGGCTACGGATCGGCCGTTCTCGCGGCCCTCGACGCCGTCGTCGCGCATCCCTCCGCCGGGCAGCAAACCGCCGTGCTTCTCGCGGCCAGTTTCGTCGGCGGGGTCGTGCGGTTCGCCGTTCTGCGCTGGTGGGTTTTCGCCCGGACGCGGCGAACGGACGCGCCACAAGATCACCAACGGTAGTGGAACCCGTTCTACCCGCAGTGCGACCACTCTCTGTTGCGCTACCCGGCTATCACTCTTCGTGACGCAGCAAATCGGACATCCGCACATGCTGCGAGACCGGATTCGTACTGTGCGTCGGCTGGTCTCGTTTGTGTCAAGACCACTGCTGCTAACGGGGTATTCGTAGTTGAAATGTGGACGGTCGGCCTCCGGCCGCTTAAGGTTACGGAGCGTCGCAACGATCGCAGTGCTCCCCCCGTTCGATTGGAGTACTTGCGACCGCAACATCACAGAGTGTTGACCCCAAGACAGCGACGGTCGCAGGGTTGCCGGGGAGACGACCATGACAGCACCGTCGAAGACGTCCCGTACTGCGGTGTCCGACGTCGCGGGCTACGTGAGCCCTGCGACGCTGCCCCGGTCCGGTGGACGTCTCACCAAAGAAGACCTCGACCCGCTCGTACGCGCCGCGGGTCAGGGCGATCAATCCGCGATCGCCGATCTGCTGCACGTGCTCCGCCCCGTCGTCGCCCGCTACTGCCGGGCCCGGATGGGCGGCCGCGACCTCTCCTATCTCGCCGCCGACGACGTCGCGCAGGACGTCTGCATGGCCGTTCTCAAGGCCCTTCCCGATTACCAGGACCGCGGCGGCTCGTTCCTCTACCTCGTGCACGCGATCGCGGCCAACAAGGTCGCCGACGCCTACCGGGCCGTCGCGCGCGACCGTTCCGAGCCGGTTCCCGAGCTGCCCGAACACCCGCTCGCCGGCGGCAACGAGCCGGAATCGCACGCGCTGCGCCTCGATCTCGGCAGCCGTCTGCAGGAACTGCTCACCCGCCTCGCCCCGCTGCAGCAGGAGATCCTGGCGCTGCGCATCGTCGTCGGCCTCAGCGCGAACGAGACAGCTGAAACGCTGGGTATTTCGGCCGGGAACGTCCGCGTCACGCAGCACCGCGCGCTGTCCAAGCTCCGCGAGATGGTGCAGGGCCAGGACTTCTGAGCCGTTCCGTCACTCGAACGGCTGGAACGCCGGCGAGGACCGCTGAATAGGTCGACAGGCTCGGCTTCGCGCGGCACTCTGGATTTAGCCCGCCGCATCTCTCAGCTCAATTCATAAACGCGTGCCGCCGTGCGCTCGAAGACGTCCAGCCGTTCCGGGTCGCTCAGCACTCCGGTCAGCGACACCGCCGCGTCCAGTACGACCTCGTACGCTGCCGCCAGTTCGCACACTGGCCAGTCGGAGCCGAACATGACCCGGTTCGCGCCGAACGACTCGAAAACGTGGTCTGCGTAGCGGCGCAGATGGCCAACCTGCCATTCGCGCCAGTCGGCTTCCGTCACCAAGCCGGACAGCTTGCAGTGCACGTTCTCGTGCACGGCCAGCGATGCGACGCCGTTTGCCCACGGCTGCCATTCGCCGGCCGCGATGCCCGGTTTCGCGGCGTGGTCGAGGACCAGCCGCAACTCCGGCAAGCGTTCGGCGACCCGCCGGGCGGCGTCAAGCTGCGCCGGTGCCACCAGCAGGTCGTAGACCAGGCCTGCGGCGCCGACCGCGCTCAGGCCGCGCAGGATTTCCGGACGCAGCAGCCAATCCGGGTCCGGTTCGTCCTCGACCTGGTGCCGGATGCCGACCAGCGGGCCGAGTTCGCGCAGCCGGGCGAGCCGGTCGGACACGTCCGGGGCGGCGAGGTCGACCCAGCCGACCACGCCTGCCACCAGTGGCTCGGACGCGGCAGTGGCCAGGAACGCCTCGGTTTCCGTCTCGTCCGAAACGGTCTGCACCAGCACCGTGGCGTGGACGCCGGCCGCGGTGGTCACCGTGCGCAGATCGTCGACTGTGTATGGCTTGCGGATCGGAGCCAGCGCGTCGCCGGACATCCACGGGTACTCGCGGCGCGCCGGATCCCACAGGTGGTGGTGCGAATCGATCACTGGGTTCCTCCGGACACGACGGGACGGGCGGCCGACCGCAGCAGGCCGGCGTCGGCGAGGTCGTCCCACAGTACGGCCGGGATATTCGCCGCTGCCCGGCGAACGTTCAGCGACACCTGGTCGGCGTCGTGCGCGCCGACGACCACCGACACCACCGCGGGGTGCGTGCGCGGCAACGCGAGCGCGGCTTCCGGCAGCGAAACACCGTGCCGTGCGCAGATTTCCGCTATTTTCTGTGCTTTCTCCACGAGATCCGCAGGCGCGGCCGTGTAATCGTAAATAGTGCCGGGTTGTTCAGTAGCGAGAATTCCCCCGTTGAACACGCCGCCAGCCACGACACCGACGCCGCGTTCGACGCACAGCGGCAACAACTCGTCCAATGCGGGCTGGTTCAGCAAGGTGTAGCGACCGGCCATCAGAACATGGTCGAGATCGAACCGGCGCACGAATTCCGCCAGCATCGGCGCCTGGTTCATCCCGGCCCCGATCGCGCCCACGACACCCTGCTCGCGCAACTCCAGCAATGCCGGGAACGCGCCGGCGACCGCTTCCTCGAAATGATCGTCCGGGTCGTGCACGTACACGAGATCGATGCGGTCGAGACCCAGCCGGTCCAGGCTCGACTCCAGCGAACGCAGCACCCCGTCGCGGCTGAAATCCCAGCGGCGGCGGTAAGTCCCGGGGACGTCGAACCCCTGGTCGTCACGTTCCCCGGGGGCCACCGCGCGCGGTTCCAGCACCCGTCCGACTTTCGTGGACAGGACATATTCAGCCCGCGGATACGCCGACAGCGCGGCCCCGAGCCGACGCTCGGACAGTCCGAGCCCGTAGTGCGGCGCCGTGTCGAAGTAGCGGATCCCCTCGTCCCACGCCCTCCGTACGCTCGCCGCAGCGATTTCGTCCGGCACCGCGTGGTAGAGGTTGCCCAGTTGCGCGCCGCCGAGTCCCAGCGGGGGAAGGTCCACGGTCACGCCTCCGCCGGGAGTTGCCACACCAGCCCGAGGCCGTGGGCGACGTCGGAATGGTCGAGGTCGAGGAGTTCGTTGATCCGCTTCTGCCACGCGATGTCAGCCGGGTCGTCGGCGAGTTTCGCGCGCATCTGCTCGAAGTCGTCCACCTCGACGAAGTGGAACAGGTCGAGCCCGTCACGCCAGATCCGCCACGAGCGCACGCCCGCGCGGCGCAGCGCGGCGTCCAGATCCTGCGGGATCACCGCGTGCACCTCCTCGTAGATTTTCTCCATTCCGGGCTTGAGCCGGGTGCGCAATGCGACCGTTTGCGGCGCCGGGCCGTGGGTCATCGTTCCTCCTGACGGGAGTCGTGGCACGCTGTAGGGGGTAAACATCCGAGGTCTCTGCAGGGAGGGCGGTCCCGATGCCCGTCACCGATGTCGCGATCGACAAGATCAAGGACATGATCATTTCGGGCGAGCTGGCCCCGGGCGACCGGCTCCCCAAGGAGGCCGAGCTCGCGCAGCGGCTGGGGCTGTCCCGCAGTTCGCTGCGGGAAGCGGTGAAGGCGCTGTGCCTGATCCGGGTCCTGGACGTGCGCCAGGGCGACGGCACGTACGTCACCAGCCTGGAGCCGAACCTGCTGCTCGACGCGATGACCTTCGTCGTCGATTTTCACCGCGACGACACCGTGCTCGATTTCCTTGCCGTGCGGCGGATTCTGGAGCCCGCAGCCACCGCGATGGCGGCGCTGCACATGCGCGACGAGGACGTCGCCGAGCTCGGTGCGCTGCTCGGCGAATTGGAGGACTCGCCGACCGTCGAGGCGCTGGTGGCCAACGACTTGCAGTTCCACCGCAAAATCGCTGATGGCTCGGGCAATCCAGTGCTGTGCTCGTTGCTCGAAAGCCTCTCCGGCCCGACGGCGCGAGCCCGGATCTGGCGCGGTCTCACCCAGGAAGGCGCGGTCGCCCGAACCCGAGAACAGCATGCCGCGATCTACGACGCCATCGCCGCCCGAGAACCAGAACTGGCCCGCTCGTGGGCGACGGTGCACGTGGCCGGAGTGGAGCAATGGCTGCGCAGCACCCTGGTCGAGGACGCCGCGGCTGGCGATGACGCCGAGCCCGCCGCTTCCTGACCGGCCAGAGAGGGCGGCCGTTCCTGGCCGGACGCGAATGACGGCGGCTCCAGAGTGGATGGAGATCGCGACGGTTCCGGACCAGACTGCGATGGCAGCGATTCCAGAGCGGACGGGAACTGCAACGGCTCCGGACCAGACGGCCATGGCAGCGATTCCCGACTGGACGGGGACTGCAACGCTTCCGGACCAGACAGCCATGGCAACGATTCCCGACTGAACCGGGATGGCAGCGGTCTCTGCGCGGTTCGTTGTGGTGACGGGTCCATTCATTCCTTGCCGATCGGAGTGAAGGGGCCCGTCATTCGCGTTCGGTTGGAGCGGAGGGGACTTTCGCGGCCGCACTGCGCGAGTGACGAGACCCCTCACCCCATGACGGCCGTCGCGGATGGACCCATCACGCACGTCTGGCCGGAGCGAGAGGGACTTTCGGGCTTGAGGCGAGACGGTGCTCGTCTGGCACCGATCTGGGAAGGGAACCCTTCGCGCACACCCGGCTGAAGCGGCGGAAACTCGTTCGCCGACTGGTGGGACGAGAGAACCCCGTATTGACTCCGGCTCTTGTGCGGTGAAGGGTCCCTTCACCGACCTCGCTGAGCAAGCCACCGCCCCAACCGCCGAGGTGCCCACGGTGCCAGCCGATGGGCCACCCACCGGGGCACTCCCCAGGTCACCCGCCGCGCCAACCACCGCATCGCCCCACAGCCCACCTGCCGGGCCATCCGCCAGGTTGGTGCTCCGCAAGCCGTCCGCCGGGCCAACCACCGCACAGCCCAGCAGACCGCCCGCCGGGCCAAGGCACCGAGAAGGTCGGATGATCACCGAACCTCCGCCGATCAGGTCTGGGGCTTTCCGCCGGCATACCGGCTGATGATCAACGCGATCAAAATGATCCCGCCGTAAATCGCCTTCAGCCATTCCGCGGGCACCTGGGCGATGCGCAGCAGACTGTCCACCGACTGCAGCAACAGCACGCCGGTCAGCGCCCCGACCAACGTCCCTCGGCCGCCGTCCAGCGAGACACCGCCGATCACCGCCGCGGCGAAGACCTGCAGGATCAGGCCATCGCCCTGGTCAGCGCCCAGAGCGCCGACATAACCCGTGTACGCGAGGCCGCCGATGGCAGCCAGCACGCCGGCCACCACGAAGACCGCCCACGAGATTCGGTCCACCCGGATGCCCGCGGCCCGCGCGGCTTCGCGGTTGCCGCCGATCGCGTACAGCGAGCGGCCGACTCGGTGGTAGCGCAGGCCCAGTCCGAAGACCACGAACAGCACCGCCGCGAGCCACACCGACATGGGCAATCCGGCGAACGTCGTCGTCGCCAACGCGGTGAAAGCGTCCAGTTGGTCGAACAGCGTCTTGCCGTTCGTGGTGCCGATCTGGGTTCCGCGAAGGACCGTCAGCATCGCCAGCGTCACGATGAACGCGTTCAGCTTCAGCTTCACGATCAGGAAGCCGTTCACAAAACCGATCAACGCACCCACCACGGGGATCGCCACCAGGCCGAGCACCGAGGGCCATTCGGTGCCGAAGCCGGACGACGCCGCCGGGATGACCAGCATCGCGCCGATCGCGGGAGCGATGCCCATCGTGGATTCCAGCGACAGGTCGAACTTGCCGGTCAGCAGCACCAGCGACTCGCCGAGCACGACCAGCGAGAGAGCGGCCGCTGCGGAGAGGATGCTGATGATGTTGTCGAAGGTGAAGAACGTGTCGCTGATCAGCCCGCCGATCACGAACACCACCACGAGCGCGGGCAGCAGCGCCAGCTCGCGCAGCCACGCCGACTTCCGGCGCTTCGCCCGTACCGCGGGCAGCGCCGTCTGCGGGTCGCTCATCAGGTCAGTCATGGAGCCCGACTCCTTCGATATCCGCCACCAAGTCCCCGTCGGACCAGCCGGCCTGGTGGACGGCGGCCACCGCGCCCGCGCGCAGCACCAGCACCCGGTCGGCCAGGCGCAGATCGTCCAGCTCGTCGCTCACGAGCAGCACCGCCTTCCCCTCGGCCCGCACCCGGTCCACGACCGCGAGCAAGGCCTCCTTCGACTTCACATCCACACCCGCGGTGGGATTGATCAGCACCACCACGCGCGGGTCGCTCTCCAAAGCCCTGGCGAGCACTACTTTTTGCTGATTTCCGCCGGACAGGTCGGAAACGGGCTGGTCCGGGCCGGCGGCCACGATGTCGTACGCGGTCAGGGCGCGCGTTCCGCGTTCCCGGCGGATTTTCGGGGACGCCAGGCCGCCGCGGCCCATCCGGTCGAGCACGGACAACGTCGCATTGTCCATAATGGAGTGCTCCAGGACGAGGCCTTCGTGGTGTCGATCCCTTGGGACGCAGCCGATCCCCGCACGAAGGGCGGCGGGGATATCACCGGCGGGCAGGCGCTTTCCGTCTACCGCAATGGTGCCTGAAGTGGGCGCACGCAGGCCGTAAACCGTTTCGGCTACCTGGTGTTTGCCGCTCGCGTTGCTGCCAGCGAGGCCGACGACCTCGCCGCGGTGAACCTTGAGCGAGACGTCGTGGAAACCGTCGCCAGACAGGTCATCGACGGTGAGCACCTCTTCGGCGTCCACCGCTAGCGGGTCACGGGTCGCGGCGTCGCGCACGGCGAGGCCGCCCTGCTCCCCCGTCATCGCGTCGACCAGCGCCGCCCGGCTGACCTCGGAGACGGGTGCGGTGAGCACGTGCCGGGCGTCGCGCAGGACGGTAACCGCTTGGCACACCTCGTAAACCTCGTGCAGATGGTGCGAGATGAAGAGGAACGTGACACCGTTCTCCTGCATCTGCCGCATGCGATCGAAAAGCCGCTCGATGGCCTGGCTGTCTAGCTGCGCGGTCGGCTCGTCCAGCACGATGAACCGGGCCCCGTAACTCAACGCACGAGCGATTTCGACGAACTGACGGTCCTCAACGGACAGATCGCCCGCAGGAGTGTCCACATCGACCCGGACGTCCCACGAGTCCAGCAGTTCCCGTGCCTGACGGCGCAGCTTCTTCCAGCCGATGGAGAACCCGCCCTGAGCCTGCCGGTTCAGGAACAGGTTCTCCGCGACCGTCAGCTGCGGCACCACCATCGCGTGCTGGTACACGCACGCCACGTGCGCCTTCCAGTCGTCCTGTTTGGACAGCGAAGGAGCTCGGACGCCGCCGAAGGAAACGCTGCCGGTGTCCGTTTCGGACAATCCAGTGAGGATGGACACCAGCGTGGACTTGCCCGCCCCGTTGCGGCCGACGAGTGCGTGCGACTCGCCGGGCCGCACGGTGAGGCTGACGTCGTGCAGCGCCACGGTCGGCCCGTACCGCTTCCCGACGCCGTCCGCCTGCACTACCGGCGCGCTCACAGGTTGTTACCCCACAACGCTTTGTCGTCCACGTTGTCCTTGGTCACGACCGGCGCGGGCAACTGGTCTTCCAGGATGCCGGGGCTGATTTCGACGATCGTGGAGTCGTGGTCGGTCGGGCCCGGCTTGAACGTCTCGCCCGCCATGGCCTTCTTGAGCCAGTACATGCCGTACTTGGCGTAGGCGTCGGCGGGCTGCGAAACGGTCGCGTCGAGTTCGCCGTTGCGGATCGCGGTGAGCTCCTGCGGGATGCCGTCGTTGCTCACCAGCACCACGTGCTTCGGGTCGCCGACCGGGAAGAACAGGTTCTTGCGCTTGAGCGCCTGCTCGGTCGGCGCGAGGTAAACGCCGCCCGCCTGCATGTACACGCCCTTGATGTCCGGGTTCGCAGTCAGCAGACTGTCCAAACCGGACGACGCCTTGTCCGCTTTCCACTCCGCGGCGACTTCGAGCACCTTGACGTCCGGGTACTTCTGCTTCATGCACTCGCGGAACGCCGCCGACCGGTCACGGCCGTTGACCGACGCGAGGTCGCCCATCACCTGCACGACCTTGCCGCTCTTCACGCGCTTGCCGATTTCTTCGCACGCCTTGGTTCCGTACGCCTTGTTGTCCGCGCGGACAACCATCGCGACCTTGCCGCTTTCCGGCGCGACGTCCACCGCGACCACCGGGACGCCCTTGTTTTCCGCCTGCTTCAGCCCGGCGACGACCGCGGCCGAGTCGAGCGGCGTGACGACGAGCCCCTTCACGCCCTGGTTGAGCAGCGTGCCGATGTCCGTGATGAGCTTCGCCGGGTCGCTGTCGGCGTTCACCGTCGGCAGCGCGTCGAGCCCCTGCTCTTTCGCCATCTGCGGCACGTATTTGTTGTAGGCCTGCCAGAACGGCGAAGTCAGCAGGGGCAGCGTCGCCCCGACCTTGCCGGTGCCGCCGCCGCCAGCCGCGGCCGCCGGTTTGTCCTTAGTGGACCCGCACGCACCGAGCACCAAACCGCAGGCGGCCACCGCGGCGGCCAGCCGGATCACCTTCGTACGCACCGCATCCTCCTTGATGACAGGCCTTGTTGGCTGAGCAGATCAGTTCTGCACGGGTCCGCGCGGGCGCAGGCCGTACATGCCGCCGTCCACCGCGAGCGCGGTGCCGGTAGTCGATGCCGAAAGCGGGCTGGCCAGGTACGCGATCGCGTTCGCGACCTCGTCCGCGGTCACCAGCCGCCCCATCGGCTGGCGGGCGGCGAGCGCCTCCCGTTCGGCCGACGGGTCCGCGGCGGTGTCGAGCAGCCTGCCGACCCACGGGGTGTCCGCGGTGCCGGGGCACACGCAGTTGACGCGGATCCGGTCCGGCAGGTGGTCGGTGGCCATCGCGAGGGTCAGCGACAGCACCGCGCCCTTCGTGGCCGAGTACAGTGCCCGCGCGGGCAATCCGGCCCACGCGGCGATCGAGCAGGTGTTCACGACCGCCGCCGCGGGCGAATTCTTCAAGTGCGGCAAGGCAGCCCGGGCCGTGCGCACCATGCCGACGACGTTCACGTCGTACGCGCGGTGCCACTCGTCGTCGTCGTTCGCGGTGACGTCGCCCTGCGCGCCGATTCCCGCGTTGTTGACCAGGATGTCGAGCCGACCGAAGCGTTCGGCCACCGCATCGACGGCGGCGCGGACCTCGGCGTCGGACGTCACGTCGCAGCGGAATCCGGTCAGCGGCTCGGGAACCTCGTCGGTTTTGAGGTCGAGCACCGCCACCTGCGCGCCGCGCTGGGCCAGCAGGTTCGCGGTCGCCAGGCCGATGCCCGAGGCACCGCCGGTGACCGCGGCGACCAGGCCGTCGAATTCGCTCACTGCGCGTTCTCCGTCCATTCAGGACCGTCCGGGAAGCTGAACCGGCGCAGCGTAGCGTCGTGCATGCGCGCGGAAAAGCCCGGTGCGGTCGGAGCGAGGTAGCGGCCGTCGCGCACGACGGCCGGGTCGGTGAAGTGGTCGTGCAGGTGGTCGACCCATTCGATGCTGCGGTCTTCGTCCGAACCGGACACCGCCACGAAGTCGAACATGGACAGATGCCGCACCAGTTCGCACAGCCCGACACCACCGGCGTGCGGGCACACCGGAACACCGAATTTCGCTGCCAGCAACAGGATCGCGAGATTCTCGTTCACGCCGCCGACGCGCGCGGCGTCCAGCTGGAGCACGTCGATCGCACCAGCCTGCAGCAATTGCTTGAACACCACGCGGTTTTGGACATGCTCGCCGGTGGCGACCTTGATGGGCGCGAGCGCCTTCGCGATGGCCGCGTGGCCGAGGACGTCGTCCGGCGAGGTCGGTTCTTCAATCCAATATGGATCGAACGGCGCCAGCGCGGTCATCCACGACACTGCCGTCGCTACATCCCAGCGCTGGTTGGCATCGACGGCAATCCGGATGTCCGCGCCGACAGTCTCGCGCGCCAGCTTCATCCGCCGGACATCGTCCTCGAGATTCCCGCCGACCTTCAGTTTGATCATCTCGAAACCGTCGGCGACGGCTTGTTCGGCCAGCCGCACCAGTTTCGCGTCGGAGTATCCGAGCCAGCCCGCCGACGTGCTGTACGCGCGGTAACCGTCGGCCTCAAGTTTCGCGATTCGTTCGGCTTTCCCGGATTCGGCAGCGCGCAAAATGTCGAGCGCTTCCTGTTCGGTGAGCGCGTCCGAGAGGTAGCGGAAGTCCACAAGGGACACCAGCTCCTCCGGCGTCATCCGCGAGGCGAACTTCCACAGCGGCAGCCCGGCACGGCGGGCGGCGAGGTCCCACGCGGCGTTGACGATCGCGCCGATCGCCATGTGCGCGACCCCTTTTTCCGGTCCCAGCCAACGAAATTGCGAGTCGCCGACCAAGGCCCGCGACAGCGCGCCGAGTGCTTCCGCGTCCTCCGGCACATCGCGGCCGACCACATGCGGTGCCAGCGCGCGGATCGCGGCGGCCTGCACGTCGTTGCCGCGGCCGATGGTGAACGCGAGGCCGTAACCATCCGGTCCGGCGTCGGTGTGCAATTCGACGTAGGCCGCCGAATAGTCCGGATCCGGGTTCATCGCGTCCGAACCGTCGAGGTCGCGCGACGTCGGGAAGCGGACGTCCCGGACCTCCATGGCCACGATTTTCGCCATGTCAGGCCTGCCCGAAGGTCTGGCGCTGCTTGCCGAGGCCGTCGATTTCCAGCTCGACGACGTCGCCCGCGCGCAGGTACGGCTTCGGCTCGGGCTGCCCGAGCGCGACGCCCTCCGGGGTGCCGGTGTTGATCAGGTCGCCGGGGCGAAGCACCATGAACTGGCTCAGGTAATGGATGATCTCGGCGACGCCGAACACCATGTCCTTTGTGGACGAATCCTGTACCTTCTCGCCGTTGACCCAGGTGCGCAGGCCGAGCGCCTGCGGGTCGGGGATCTCGTCGGCGGTCACCAATTCCGGGCCGAGCGGGTTGAAGGTCTCGCAGTTCTTGCCCTTGTCCCACTGGCCGCCGCGGTTCAGTTGGAAATCGCGCTCGGAGACGTCGTTGGACACGACATACCCGGCGACGTGCGCCAGCGCCTCGTCCGCGCTTTCCAGATACCGCGCGGTTTTCCCGATGACGACGCCGAGTTCGACCTCCCAGTCGGTGGCCGTGGAGCCGCGCGGGACGAGCACCTCGTCGAACGGTCCGACCATCACGTCGGGAGCCTTCATGAACAGCACCGGCTCGGTCGGCACGGCCGCGCCGGTTTCCTCGGCGTGGCGGCGGTAATTCATGCCGATGCAGACGATCTTGCCCGGCGCGGCGATCGGCGCGCCGACCCGCAGCCCGGCCCCGTCGACGACCGGCAGTTCCCCGGCCCCGAGAGCCTGCGCGGCTTTCGCCGGCCCGTCGCCGGCGAGGAACGCGCCGTCGATGTCCGGCGTGACCCCGGAGAGGTCGTGGAGGGTGCCGTCACCGGCACGGACGAACGGACGCTCAGCCCCCGCTGCCCCGAGACGCACAAACCGCACGGACGATCCCCTCTCTCGACACCCGCTTCGCGATACATCCGATGTATAGCGCATGGGTGGGCGACAGATCTAGAGGGAAGCGGGATTTGGTGCGGAAATTGATCCGATCACCGGGCTGCCGGGCGGATAACGGACACTCGTCCTGGCGGGGAGGTCCCGCCACGAAGAGGGAGACGGTGCGGCGCGGATGGGACCGGAAGACGCGGCTGGGCTGGGGCGGCGGACGGCTGGGGGTTCGGCTTCGCGCGGCGAAGAGGAAGGCGGCGAGTTGAGGGCGGGCAGCGGCGGATCGGGGGAGGCGGAGGGGCAAGGTTCCCGGGGCGGTCCCGGCGCGGTTGGCGCCTCGGAGATCAGCGCAGACGACGAGTGGTGTGCCGCTGAGCGGGCAGTGCCATTGCCGGACGGTGCGTGGCTGCTCGCGACGAAGGGTTCCGCGGCGGATCATTCGGCGAGCGATCATGCAGCGCTTGATCATTCCTCGGCGGAGCACTCCACGACGGACCGCGACGCTCCGGATCATTCCGCGGCTGAATACTCCACTGCAGGGCCTGTGGGCGCGGAGCCTTCCACGGCTGATCGCTCCACCGCGGATCATTCGACGCCCGGTTACTCCGCGGCGGATCACTCCGCCGTAAACCGCACCACGCCGGATGACTCTGCGGCCAATCACTCCACCGCGGCCCGGTCCAGCACGGACCACTCCGCGACAGACCACCCCACCGCGAACTATTCGACGCCCGAACACTCCGCAGCGGATCACTCCACAGCCGAATACTCCGCCGCAGCCTGTTCCGACACGGACCACTCCCCGACAGACCACCCCACCGCGAACTATTCGACGCCCGAACACTCCGCAGCGAATCACTCCGCCGCACACCGCACCACACCGGATGACTCTGCGGTCGATCACTCCACCGCGGTCCGGTCCAGGACGGAGCACGTCGAACACACCGCCACCCTCCCCGAGCACTCCGGTCAAGGCAAGATCCGACGTCTCCTCATCCTCGGCGGCCTTTCCGCCTTCGGGCCCCTCTCCATCGACATGTACCTCCCCGCCCTCCCCCGGATGGCGGGCGACTTCCAGGCCTCCGACACCACCGTCCAGCTGACGCTCACCGCGTTCGTCGTCGGGCTGGCGGTCGGGCAGATCATCGCCGGGCCGTTGTCGGATTCCTTCGGGCGGCGGCGGCCGTTGCTGGTCGGGCTCGGGCTGTACATCGCCGGGTCGGTCGCGGCTGCGGCTAGTCCGGGCGTGGAATTGCTGATCGCGGCACGGAGTGTTCAGGCGCTCGGCGCGGCAGCGGGAATCGTGATCGCCCGCGCGGCCGTTCGCGATCTCTACACCGGCACGGCGATGACGAAGTTCTTCTCGCTGCTCCTGCTCGTCAACGGTCTCGCGCCGATCCTGGCTCCGGTGCTCGGCGGGCAGTTGCTCACGTTCACGTCCTGGCGCGGCGTGTTCGTCGTCCTCACCGGGTTCGGCGCGCTGCTGCTCGCCGCGGTCGCGTTCGCGTTGCCGGAGCCGCTGCCGGTCGAGCGTCGGCATCCGGCGCGGCTGGGCGGGGTGCTTCGCACGTACGGGCGGCTGCTCACGGATCGCACGTTTCTCGGCTACGCGCTCACCGCGGGGCTGAACTTCGCCGCATTGTTCGCGTACATCTCGGGTTCGTCGTTCGCGCTGCAGGACGTTTACCGCCTGAGTCCGCAGGAATACAGCGTCGTGTTCGGGCTCAACGGGGTCGGCATCGTGCTCGCCGGGCAGCTCAATGGGTGGCTCGTCGGGCGGTTTCCCGAGCGGACGCTGCTGCGCGCGGGGCTGACTGTGTCGACGATTTCCGGCCTCGCAACGCTAACCGCGGCAACAATGAGACTCCCGTTGCCAGCGTTGCTGATTCCGTTGCTGCTCATGGTTTCCTGCATCGGAATCATCAGCCCGAACGCCAGTTCGCTCGCCCTCGCCGGGCACGCGCGCACGGCGGGATCGGCGTCCGCGCTGCTGGGCGTGCTGCAGTTCGCGGTCGGCGGGATCGCGACGCCGCTGGTCGGGCTCGGCGGATCGGGCACGGCGGTTCCGATGACCGCCACGATGGCCGGGTTCGGGGTGCTCGCCTTGCTGTCGTTCGCGACGCTGACGGTCAGCCCAAATCGGCGAGGTTCCCGCTCCGGAGCTGGTCGTCGGTGACCGCGATGCGTTCGTCGACCAGCTTCTGCAGCGCGTCCCCGTCGTCCCACTGGTTGACGTTCATCGCGGCCGAGACCTCGTTGTCCGGCGTCACCCAGAACGCCGTGAAGTCGTAAGCCGCGAGGTCGCCGCGCACCACAACGCGGTCCCGATCCAAGACGGGCAGGCCGCGGTACTCGCAGCCAATCGCCGGGCCGCCGCGGTCCGGGTCGTATTGGTCGGAGAAGAAGTACGGGCTGTTCAAGTACGGCTCGTTCGCACCAAAGAGGTTGGCCGCGACGTGCTCGCCCTGCGTACGCGCTGTCGCCCAGTGCTCGACGCGTACGCGGCGGCCGTAGCGCGGATGGAACTCCGAAGCGATGTCGCCGATCGCGTAGACGTCAGGTGCCGCTGTACGCAGACCGGCATCGACGTCGACGCCGCCGTCGTCCGCCAGCTCCAGACCGGCGGCATGTGCCAACTCGACGCGAGGGGCCGCGCCGACCGCGATAAGGACAACGTCGGCGTACAGCTCTTCGCCGCTCGACAGTCGGACGCCGGTCGCTGCTGTGTCGCCAGTGATCGCTGCGACGCCTTCACCGAGACGCCACTGCACACCGTGTTCTTCGTGCAGGCGATAGAACGCTCCGGCCACCTCGTCGCCGAGGACGTTGGCGAGCGGCAGCTTCTCCGGAGCGACCACAGTCACCTCGGCGCC
This sequence comes from Amycolatopsis sp. NPDC003676, assembly GCF_053587275.1. Classification (NCBI taxonomy): domain Bacteria; kingdom Bacillati; phylum Actinomycetota; class Actinomycetes; order Pseudonocardiales; family Pseudonocardiaceae; genus Amycolatopsis; species Amycolatopsis sp. NPDC003676. The sequence continues at coordinate 10,983 of NZ_JBSFNS010000060.1, read as the reverse complement.
GTGCGTACGCGCGGCAGCGGCTGCTTCAGTGCCGATCCAGCCCGCGCCGACGATCAGTACTCGCTTCGCCGCTTCGAAGGCCTCGCGCAGCCGCAGTGCGTCGTCGAGAGTGCGAAGCGTGTAGAGGCCGGGCAGGTCGCCGCCGGGCACCTTCAGCGTCCGCGGGCGCGAGCCGGTCGCTAAGACAAGGCGGTCGTAGCGGTGTTCGTCACCGGCGTCATCAAGGACCAGGCGTGCACCCAGTTCGACTCGGGTCGCTGTAGTGCCAGAGAGCAGCCGGATGTCGTGCTCGTCCCAATAGCCCTCGTCGCGCACCCAGTCCGGTTCCTCGGCGTTGCCGAGCAGCACGGCCTTCGACAACGGCGGCAGCTCGTACGGCCGGTGCGTGTCGGCTCCGATCAGCAGGACGTCGCCGTCGAAACCGCGTTCTCGGACTGTCGCGGCCGCAGTGGCGCCGGCCAGTCCGGATCCGACGACGACGATCTTCCGAGGTTCCGACATCCGTCCTCCTGAGGCGTGCCCGCGGCGTGCGGTGGCCGACGCTACTCCGGTATCCGGCCGGTCACACCCCGTGGAAAACCGGCCAGTAGGCAATTCGGGTGAACCGGCGTAAGACGCCCCGGAGCGCCCGGTCACACCCCCGCACGAAGGACACGGGTGCTACGTGATCGGAGGGCGAGGGTCGTGACAGCGCGGGACGACAGTGCGGTACGGAACGAGTGGACGGTCGGCTGCCGGGACCTGGCGGGCAGGCGCCGGGACGTGACGGTGTTCGTGAGCAGTGACGACAAAGTCGTCCTGGTCGCGCCGCCGGGAGAAGCGGCGGTGCTGGGGCCGCTGGAGGTCGGACGGCTGCGCGCGGCCCTTCGCGACGCCGTGGTGGCCACCGCGACGTCGGCGCGACGCACCGGAACCGACTGACAACTACCGTTCCTACTCATGAGTAGGTAGAGTCGGCACCCGCAGACCCCGAAAGGTGCCGGCCATGACCACCTACTTCGTCACGGGCGCGACGGGCTTCCTCGGGAAGCGCCTGGTCGCCCGGTTGCTCGCGCGGCGGGACACGACCGCCGTCCACGTGCTCGTCCGCAACACCTCGCGCGACCGCCTCGCCGGGATCGCGCGGGACTGGCCGAACGCCGACCGACTGGTCCCCGCCGTCGGCGATCTCACCGAACCGCTGCTCGGCCTCGACCCGGCCGGCTACGACGGGGTCGACCACGTCGTCCACCTCGGCGCGATCTACGACTTCACCGCCGACGACGCGGCGAACCGGGCCGCGAACGTCGAAGGCACCCGCAACCTGCTCGCCTTCGCCGCGGCCGCCGGAGCAGGACTGCTGCACCACGTTTCGTCCATCGCGGTCGCTGGCGATCACTCCGGCCGGTTCACCGAAAGCGACTTCGACCTCGGGCAGTCCTTCAGTTCTCCGTACCACGCAACGAAGTTCGAGGCCGAGAAGCTGGTCCGCGAACAGTCCGACGTGCCGTTCCGCGTCTACCGGCCCTCGGCGGTCGTCGGCGACTCGCGCACCGGCGAGATGGACAAGATCGACGGTCCGTACTACTTCCTGCCCGCCATCTCTCGGCTCGCTGCGCTGCCGAAGCAACTGCCGCTCGTCGCGCCCGACTTCGGGGCTACCAACCTCGTCCCGGTCGACTACGTCGTCGCCGCGATGGAAAACCTCATGCACCGCGAAGCGCCTTCAGGCAGTACGTATCACCTCGCTTCGCCGCGCCCCCAGAAGCTGCACGAGGTCTACAACGCCTTCGCCCGCGTCGCCGGAGCGCCGCGCGTACGCACGACAGTGCCGTCTGGTCTGCTTCGCAGCACAGCGTCCCGCCTCGCGACCGCTGTGGATCGCCTGCCGACTGGACGTGCGACGCGCGCAGCAGTGCTGACCGAGCTCGGAATTCCGCTCGAAGTACTCCCCCACCTGAACATGGAGGTGGAGTTCGACACCGCGCGCACCACTTCGGAGCTGTACGGCAGCGGCGTCCACCTTGCCGAGCTTCGCGACTACGCGGAACCGCTGTACCGCTACTGGCGCGCGCATCTCGACCCGGACCACGCTCGCCGTCCGGGGCTCGAAGGACGCGTTGTTCTCATTACCGGTGCTTCGTCCGGCATCGGCCGTGCTTCAGCGCTCGCTGTCGCGCGTCGCGGCGCGAAGGTGCTTCTCGTCGCGCGGCGCGTTGAAGAACTTGAAGACGTGCGTAGCGAGATCACGGCGGCTGGCGGCGAAGCAGCGACGTACCCGTGCGACCTCACGGACGGCGACGCGGTCGACGGTCTCGTGAAGGCCGTCCTCGCCGATCACGGTGCGGTCGACGTCCTGGTGAACAACGCCGGACGGTCCATCCGACGCTCAGTGCAGCTGTCGACGGAACGGTTCCACGACTACGAACGCACCATGGCCATCAACTACTTCGGCCCGGTGCGGCTGATCCTCGGACTGCTGCCGTCGATGACCGTACGCCGGTTCGGCCACGTCGTGAACGTCACGACGCAGGGTCTGCAGACCGACACGCCGCGGTTTTCCGCTTACCTGGCCTCAAAAGCGGCGCTCGAGGAGTTCAGCCTGACCGCCGGTCGCGAGACGCTGTCCGACGGCGTCACGTTCTCCTCGGTCCGGATGCCGTTGGTGCGCACGGACATGATCGCGCCGACCGGGTCGTACCGCGGGCTGCCCGCGAGCTCCCCGGAACGCGCGGCGGCACTGGTGGTGAAGGCGATCGAGCGGCGGCCGCAGATCCTGAGCCTGCCCGAGGGCCGGGCCGCGGAACTGGCCTCCCTGGCAACGCCGGACCTCGCGCGGTTCGCGGCGCATCTCGTGTACCGGGTGATGCCGGAATCCGCGCCAGAGGCCAAGAAACGGCCACGACAGCCTGCTCCGGCAGCGGTGGCGGGGACGCTCACGCGGCTGCTCTGGCGACGGAAGGCTTAGCGGCGTCGTGAGTGTCTATCGCGGTTAGAACCGGGATAAACACTCACGACTCCCTACTCCACCAACGCGTCCTCCGGCACGCCTCTAGCCAACCCGGCCAACACCTCCAACGCACTCCCCAACGTCTCCTCCGCAGGCGCGGACACGGCGATCCGCACCGCGTTCGGGGCGTGTCCCGGCACCACCGAAAACGCCGCCGCCGGGGACAACGCGATCCCCCGGCGAGCCGCAGCCGCCACGAAAGTCTCGGCTCGCCACTGGTCCGGCAGTACCCACCACCGGTGGTAAGCCGAGGCGTCGCCGTACACCTGGAAGCCCGCGAGCCGGTCGGCGACGATCCTCGCCCGTGCCCCGGCGTCCGCGCGCTTCGCCGCTTCGACCTCCGCCAGCACGCCGCCGGTGATCCACCGTCGCGCCGCTTCCACCGAGAAACGCGACGCCGCCCAGCCGCCGGAGCGGATCGCGCTCGACAGTCGCGTGACCCAGGCCGGCGGGACCACGAGGAATCCGGCGGTGAGGCCGGGCGCGACGCGTTTCGACAGACTGTCGACGAAAACCGTCCGCTCCGGCATGAGCGCGGCGAGCGGTTCGGTGTCCGGGCGGAGGAAGGTGTAGATGCCGTCCTCGATCACCGGCAGATCCAGCCCGCGGACGGTCGCGGCCAGTTCGGCGCGGCGCTGCGGCGGCATCGTGGTGCCGAGCGGGTTGTGCAGGGTCGGCTGGACGTACAGCGCCCGCACCGGAGCGCTCGCCGCGAGCGCGGCCGGGACCAGGCCGTGCGCATCGGTTTCGATCGGCACCAGTTCGATGCCGAGCCGGGTCGCGGCGGCTTTGACCACCGGGTACGTCAGGGATTCGACCGCAAGCCGCTCGCCGGTCGGCACGAACGCGGCGAGCGCGGCCGCGATGCCTTGCCGTCCGTTGCCCGCGACCAGCACCTGGTCCGGATCCGGCTGCCAGGTGCCGCGCGCGAGCATCGTGACGGCTGCTTCGCGGACCGCTTTGGTGCCGGCCGCGCCGAGCGGATGCAGGGCGTCGGTGAAGACGTCCGCGCGCAGCACGGGTTCGAGTGCTTGCGCGAGCTTGGCCGATTGGCTTGGCAGCACAGCGAAATTGAGTTCGAGGTCTACGCGCGCGTCGCCGGGTTCGGACAGCGCCGGTTCCGGTCCTGGCTTCGCGGCGCGCACGAAAGTGCCCCGGCCGACCTCGCCGATCGCCAGGCCGCGCCGGACGAGTTCGCCGTACACGCGGGCCGCGGTGGAGCCGGCGATGCCGCGGTCGCGCGCGAACCGGCGCTGCGGCGGCAGCCGGTCACCGGGGCGCAGCCGGCCGGCTTCGATGTCGGCGGCGAGTTCGTCCGCGACGACGCGGTAGTCGTCCATCCCACCCTCGCTCTGCCGGGATTCTCCCGGACGCATCATGGCACCGGCCGGTCACTCATCGCTAATGCGACCCACGGAACTCCCCGAACGGGGGTCACTAGGTTAGCCTTACCTCTGTGGCACTGACGAGCGAAGACACCCGACTGCACGCCGAGGACCTGACCCTGGCCTACGACGGCCGCACGGTCGCCGAACGGCTCGGCGTGGTCATCCCGGACAAGTCGTTCACGGTCATCGTCGGTCCCAACGCCTGCGGCAAGACGACGCTGCTGCGCGCGCTCGCCCGCATGCTCAAGCCCCGCGCGGGCTCGGTCTACCTCGACGGCGAGGTGATCACCAGCTACGGCGCGAAGGAGGTCGCGCGCCGGCTCGGCCTGCTGCCGCAGAGTTCCATCGCGCCGGACGGGATCACCGTGGCCGACCTCGTCGCGCGCGGCCGGTACCCGCACCAGAAACTGCTGCGCCAATGGTCCCGTGACGACGCGACGGTGGTCGCCGATTCGATGCGCGCGACCGGCGTCGACGACCTCGCCGAGCGGATGGTCGACGAGCTGTCCGGCGGGCAGCGCCAGCGCGTCTGGATGGCGATGGCGCTGGCCCAGCAGACCGACTTGCTGCTGCTCGACGAGCCGACGACGTACCTGGACATCGCGCACCAGCTCGACATCCTCGACCTCTGCGCGACGCTGCACAGCGAGCAGGGCCGCACGCTGGTCGCGGTGCTGCACGACCTCAACCACGCGGCCCGGTACGCGACGCACCTGATCGCGATGCGCGACGGCAAGGTGCTGGCGACCGGGACGCCGGAGGAGGTCGTGACGGCGGAGAACGTCGAGCGGATCTTCGAGCTGCCGTGCCGGGTGATGGAGTGCCCGGAGAGTGGGAGCCCGATGGTGATTCCGAAGGTCAGCCGCCGGGCCGCGTGAGCTAGCGGCGGGCCATGAACGACCGCCATACATCCGCCGGGACCGACGAACCGGTCACCTTCTTCCCGCCTGCGTCGATCAGCCGCCGGTCGTCGTCGGATCCGAGCCACACCGCTGTTGCCAGCTGCGGCGTGTAGCCGACCGCCCAGGCGTCCTGGTTGTCGCGCGAATTGCCGCGCTCGAACTCGCCAGTGCGCAGGGCCGCCGCGCGACCGTCCGGCAGCGTCGTCCGCAACGCTGAAGTCACGTCCTGCGCCACCTCCGCCGGGACTGCGGAAACCGGCTCGTTTTCGTGCTGCCACACGACTTTCCCCGATTGGTCGAGCACCTTGTCCACGAGGTGCACCGCCGCGCGCATCCCGTTGGCGGCGTAGGTCGCGTACGCGCCGGCCACGTCGAGCGGCCGCATCGGGTACCGGCCGACGACGATGCCCGAGCCGATCGTGACGCCGTCCTGTTCGCGCATGGTCGGAGTGCCGTCCACTTCGTCGGGAATCCCCGCCGAACGCGCCGCCGCACTCACCTCGTCGACGCCGATCTTCTTGGAGACCGTGATGAACGGCGTGTCCGCACCTGAAGTCAAGGCGCTGCGCAAGGTGCAGGGCTGTGGGCACTTCGGCGGATACTCGAACTTCTCGCCGAGATACTGGATTTCCCGGGGAGCAGCCACTTTCTCCTCCAGCGACATCCCGTTCTTCAACCCGGCCGCCGCGGTGAACGGGTAGAACGCGGAGCCGAGCGCATGCCCGGTTGCCGCATAATCCCGGACGCCGTTGTTGCCGCCGTCGTACGCGCGCACCGCGCCATTCGTCGGATCAACCGCCACCAACGCGCCACGGAACTCTGCTGGTTCGCCCTTCAACCGGTCGCTCAGCGCGGTGTGCGCGGCGTTCTGCAACCCTGGGTCGAGGGTAGTTTGGACGGTCAGATTTCCTTGCTGCAACCGGGAAATCGAGAACCCGGCCGTCTCCAGTTCGGCAAGCACTCGCTGCTTGAGGTGGTACTGGTCGTAATTCAGGCTCACGCGCGTTTCCGCGGGCGGCTTGATCTCCGCACCCGGATAGGCCATGCCGTCGGCATTCTTCAAGTAACCGCGTTCGACCAGCTTGTCGCGGACGTATCGCCAGCGTTTCGCCGCGTGCTCATCGCCGGATACCGCCGGATCGTGCACCGACGGCGACTGGATCATCCCGGCCAGGAAAGCGGCCTCGCTCCAGGTGATGCTGTTGTCGAGCGGACGGCCGAAGAACGCGTTCATCGCCGCCGCCGGGCCGAAAGTGCCGCGGCCGAAGGAAATGATGTTGGCGTAGCTCTCGAAGATCTGTTCCTTGCTCTGCTGCTGGGTGATCTTCGTGGCGAGCACGAGTTCCTGCATTTTCCGCGACAGCGTCGAATCCTCGTCGCCGGTCGATTTCTTGATGTACTGCTGGGTGATCCCGGATCCGCCGCCGACGCCGGTCAGGAACGCGCGGCCGATCCCGGTCGGGTCGAAGCCGGAGTTGGCCCAGAACGTCGGATCTTCAGTGGCGACGATGGCGTCGCGCAGCTTCTGCGGGATCTGGTCGAACGGCACGAACCGCCGGTCGCCGCCCGGGGGCACGATGCGCAGCAGTTCGCTGCCGTCGGAGTACTTCAGCGTGACGGTTTTGCCGAGCGAGGCGAGGACGTCCTGCGGGCTGCGGACGTCCAGCAGCAGGTAGGCGATCCAGAACGCGATCAGCGGCACGCCGACCGCGAAGCCGGTCAGGTAGTAGGCACCCTTGCGGATGCGGCGCCACTGGCGACGGACACCAGCGGATTGGTCACTCTCCGGGGCTGACTCCACGAATGAAGGACGACTGAACCAGTGACAAGGTTCTGCCGGGTCCGTGAATTGATCACGAGAGGAACGCGCGCAGCAACGACGCGGTGCCCTCGATGTGCTCAGCCATCGCCTGCCGCGCGGCCACCGGATCACCGGCGAGGATCGCGTCGACGATCGCCTCGTGCTGCGCGTTCGAATGCTCCAGATTCGGTTCGAGCAGCGGAATCCGGTCGAGCAGCTGGTTGACCCGCGTCCGCGCGTCCGCGACCGTGCTGGTCAGCGACGCGGACGCGGTGACCTCCGCGATCGCCAGATGCAGCCGCGAATCTTTGCGGCGGTAATCCGCGAGATCCGCCGCCGACGCCTCCGCGAGCGTGCCGGTGAGATGCTGCCGGTCCGCCGGGCTCAACGTGCGCGCCGCGGCCGCCTCCGCCGCGCCGGTCTCCAGCACATGCCGCAGGCACAGCGCGTCTTCCAGCCCGGCCACGTCCACCTCGCCGGCTGCTCGCTCAGCGGGATCCGGCAGTTTCGCGTTCACGAACGTGCCGCCGTACCGCCCGCGCCGCGATTCGACGTACCCCGCGTCGGACAGCGCGCGAATCGCCTCGCGCAAGGTCACCCGGCTCACGCCGAGCCGTTCCGCCAGCTCGCGCTCGGAGGGCAACCGGTCCCCCGCGCCGACGACCCCGAGCCGGATCGCCTGCAACAGCCGCTCGACGGTCTCCTCGAAGGCATTCCCGACCCGCACCGGCCGGAACAGTGCCGCGTTCGCGCTCACCACCGAGGTCGACTCCACCTGTCCGATTCTATGCTGTCCCGATTGCAGAGAACTCTTTGCAAAGGTTTCTCTGCGGTCTAGAGTGGGGAGCATGCCCGACGAACGCCGCGCCCGCCAGATCGACGCCCGCACCCTGCGTGCGCTGGCGCATCCGTTGCGGATGGAGCTGCTGGACCTGCTCACCGTCGACGGCCCGGCCACCGCGACCGGGCTCGGCAAGCGCGTCGGCGAAAGCTCCGGCACCACGTCGTGGCACCTGCGCCAGCTCGCGGACGCCGGGCTGGTCGAGGAAGACACCAGCCGCGGCTCGAAGCGCGAACGCTGGTGGAAGGCGGCGCAGGACTCGACCCGGATGCGCGCGGCCGACTTCGTCGACGACCCGGAGATGGCCGGGCCGCTCATGGCTTTCCTGCACCAGCACGTGGACATCCGCTACCGCGAACAAGCGCGATTCGTCTCGGAACTGCCGCGCTGGGCGGACGAATGGCGGGACAGCTCGACGCTGAGCAGCACCCGGATGCCGCTCACCCCGGACGAATCCCAGCAGCTGATCGAAGAAATCGAAGCCGTGATCGAACGCTACCGCCGCCCGGCCCGCCCTGGCGACGAAACGGTGATCACGCAGTGGGCGGCGTTCCCGCACGCGACCGTCCCGACCGAAGACCAGGGGGAATCCTGATGGACCCGTTCCTGACCGCACTGGCCGCCGCCCGGCACGGCGAATTGCGCGCCGCCGCCGTCCGCTGCCCGCCCGCGCCGAGAGCACCCGCCCGGCAACGACTCGGCTAGTGGTTGATGGAACTGGGCCTGCGGCTGGCGACGCCGAAACGCCGTGAAGGGCTCCTTGAAGGAATCTGATTCCCGCAAGGAGCCCTTCACGGAACGAAAATCAGCACTCGATGACGTTCACAGCGAGTCCGCCGCGCGCGGTCTCCTTGTACTTCACCGACATGTCCGCGCCGGTCTCGCGCATGGTCTTGATCGCCTTGTCCAGCGTCACCACATGGCTGCCATCGCCGCGCATCGCCATTCGCGCGGCGTGGATCGCCTTGGACGCACCGACAGCATTCCGCTCGATGCAAGGAATCTGCACCAGCCCGCCCACCGGGTCACACGTGAGCCCGAGATGATGCTCGACCCCGATCTCAGCCGCGTTCTCGACTTGAGCAGGCGATCCGCCCAGCACCTCGGTCAACCCGGCGGCCGCCATCGCCGAAGCCGACCCGACCTCGCCCTGGCAACCGACCTCGGCGCCCGAGATAGACCCGGTCTGCTTGAGAATCGACCCGATAGCCCCAGCAGTGAGCAGGAAGGTGACGATGCCGTCGTCCGAAGACCCGCGCACAAACCGTTGGTAGTAGTGCAAAACCGCCGGAATGATCCCCGCCGCACCGTTGGTGGGAGCAGTGACCACACGGCCGCCCGCGGCGTTTTCTTCGTTGACCGCCAGCGCGTACAGACTCACCCAGTCCATGGCGTACAACGGATCGTCCGCGCCGTCTTCAGCGAGCAGCTTGTCGTGCAACGACTTCGCCCGCCGAGGCACCTTCAACCCGCCAGGCAGCACGCCCTCGTGCGTGTACCCGTTCCGCACGCACTCGACCATCACCTGCCAGATCTCCAGCAGCCCGGCCCGGACCTCCTCGCGGCTGCGCCAGGAAAGCTCGTTCTGCAGCATGATCTCGCTGACCGGCAGCCCGGTGTCCGCGCAGTGCTTCAGCAAGTCCGCCCCAGTGCGGAACGGATAAGGCACCGGCGTGGAATCCTCGACGAAAACCGTGTCGGTCTCGTACGACTCGTCCCGGACGAACCCGCCGCCGACCGAGTAGTACGTCCGTTCCCGCAACACAGAACCGTCCGCGGCGAACGCCCGGAAGACCATCCCGTTCGGATGCGCGGGCAGAGACTTCCGCCGGTGCATCGTCAGGTCGGCGTCCTCGTCGAACGCCACCGGATGCGTCCCGCCGACAGCCAGCCGCCCGGACTCCCGGATCGCCGCGACCTTGGCGGGCACCGTGTCGGTGTCGATCGCTTCCGGCAGTTCCCCGGACAGCCCGAGCAGCACCGCTTTGTCGCTGCCATGCCCGAAACCGGTCGCACCGAGAGAGCCGAACAACTCGGCCTGCACCCGCGCGACAGTCTCGAGCACACCGTCCTCGACCAGACCGTCCACAAAGGTCTTGGCCGCCCGCATCGGGCCGACCGTGTGCGAACTCGACGGCCCGATGCCGATCGAAAACAGGTCGAAGACGCTGATCGCCATTGATCCGCCCCTTCTCTTAGTTCCTCGCCAGCACGCTGCTGGCTTCTTGCGCCGCCGGTCCTTCGGCGGTCAGGTGAGCGAGGTTTTCCGGCAATTCCTCGCCCCGATGGGCCTTGGTCTGCGCGTACAGCCGGCCCGCGCGATACGACGACCGCACCAGCGGCCCCGCCATCACACCAGGGAACCCAATAGCCTCAGCGGTTTTCGCGTGTTCCACGAACTCTTCCGGCTTGACCCAGCGGTCGACCGGGTGGTGGCGGGGCGAGGGGCGCAGATACTGGGTGATCGTGATGATCTCGCACCCAGCGTCGAAAAGGTCCTGCAACGCGACGCTGACCTCGTCCGGAGTTTCGCCCATGCCGAGGATCAGGTTCGACTTCGTCACCAAACCCGCCGCACGAGCCTGCGTGATGACATCCAGCGACCGCGCGTACCGGAACCCGGGACGGATCCGCTTGAAGATCCGCGGCACAGTCTCCACGTTGTGCGCCAACACCTCCGGCCGCGACCCGAACACCTCCGCCAACTGATCCGGCTCCGCATTGAAGTCCGGGATCAACAACTCAACACCGGTGCCGGGGTTCAACGCGTGGATCTGACGCACGGTCTCCGCGTACAGCCACGCACCGCCGTCAGCCAGGTCATCACGGGCGACACCGGTGATCGTCGAATACCGCAAACCCATGGCCTGCACCGACTCCGCGACCTTCCGCGGCTCGGTACGGTCCAGCGCAGCAGGCTTCCCCGTATCGATCTGGCAGAAGTCGCAGCGCCGCGTGCACTGGTCGCCACCGATCAGGAAGGTGGCTTCGCGGTCTTCCCAGCATTCGTAGATGTTGGGACAACCAGCTTCTTCGCAAACCGTGTGCAGACCCTCGCGCTT